>JAUQOX010000257.1 GCA_030550695.1 Gemmatimonadota bacterium
CCCCCGGCAGCTCGTGACCAACCGCGGGGAGGCGCGCCGGCCGGTACCGGTGACCGCCAAGGCGGAGCCCGGTCGGAACGATCCTTGCCCGTGCGGGAGCGGGAAGAAGTACAAGAAATGTTGTGGGGCGGGGAAGTGAAGGGGGGGGGCGGTAGGGCGCCGGGCGGCTGGACAGGCCTGGCAGGAGGTGGATCGTCGAGAGGTGTTGTGGGTAACGGGGAAGCGTTAGTTTAGGAGAATACCCCCAGGGGTCCAGGACCGAAACCATGTCCCCCTTTCCGCCCGGTGCGGCTCTGGGCGTGGCGGGGTTGGGGCTTCGAACTCGTGGAGGCGGGGCTTACGGGCCCGCCGTACTCGAACCGGCTGATGAGAAACCTTCGAACCTTTGCGGTGGCTGCCTGGGTTCTCGCCGCCGCCCAGTCGTTGCACGCTCAAGATTCACCCGCTTTGGCCGGATACATCCGGGCCGGGGACGTCATTCGACTGAGCATCTGGCGGGAGCCCGACATGAGCGGGGAGTTCCTGGTCAACGAGGAAGGGGTGGTGGTATTCCCCCGATTGGGGGAGATGAACGTTTTGGGAGAGACCCCGGAAACCCTCAAGGCCAAGCTCCTGGAGGGATACCTTCGGTTCCTCCGCAACCCCTCCATCGAGATCGTGGTCTTGAGGCGGGTGCGCATCATGGGGTCGGTGCACCGTCCGGGCCTCTACACGGTGGATCCCACCATTTCCATCGCCGACGCCCTGGCCATGGCCGGGGGTGCCACCCCCCAGGGGAACCAGAAGGAGATCACCATTCTCCGGGAAGGCGAGGAGCTTCGGACGGTGGTCACGGGAAACACCATCATCGCCGAGTCCCCCATCCGGTCCGGGGATGTGATCTTCGTCCCGGAACGGAGCTGGATCGCCCGGAATCCCGGCGTGGTGGCGGCCCTCATCGGTGGCAGTATCAGCCTCATCATTGCCCTCTTCGTCCGCTAGTTCCCTACCCCAGTCTGTACGCATGGACACGACCTACCTTCCCCCGGAGACCCGCCAGGAGGACGAAATCCATCTGCGGGAGGTCTGGAACCTCCTTGTCAGGAATGCCGGCCTGATTTTCCTGGTGCTGATCCTGGTGGTGGCCGGTGCGGCGGCCTACACCTTCACCGCCCTCCCCGTCTACCGCTCCGAGGTAACCATTCGGATCGACGAGCAGAAGTCCGACGTGCCGGTGCTGGACATCCTTCGAAGCCTCTCCACCGGCAGCCAGGTGGCCACGGAGATGGAGGTCCTGCGCAGCCGGACCCTGGCGGAAGGGGTGGTCCAAGAGCTGGGTCTTCAGCTTTCGGTGGTCCGGCCCCGGGGGGTGGCTCGGGTAGCCATCTTGAACCAGATCCATGTGGAACCCTGGGCCCCGAAGGCGTCGTACCGGCTCACCCGCCGGAACGACGGGGAATATACGGTGGCCGACGCTGCCACGGGCGCTTTGCTGGGAACGGTATCCGTGACCCGCCCCGCAGTGGTGCCGGGGGCCACGTTCACCCTGCAACCCGGGTCCTTGGACTACGAGGAGATCGAGGTGGCCGTGGGGCCCTTCGAAAGCACCGTGGCAGGCTTGCGGTCGGCCCTGACGGTGACCCGGCCCAACCGGGAGGCGGGGATCGTGGTGGTCCGGTACGAGTCGGCAGACACCCAGTTGGTCCATCTTGTGCTGAACACCCTGGCCCGCCGGTTCATCGCCCAGCGGCAGGAAGTGCAGAAGACCGAGGCGCGGAGCACGGTGGCTTTCCTGCAAGAACAGCTGGATACGCTCCGGGTCCAGCTCACGGCGGCGGAGGAAGCCCTCCAGACGTTCCGGGAACAGGGGCAGGTGGTGAGCCTGGAGGCCGAAGCTTCGGCTCAGGTGACTCAGCTGGCCCGACTTCAGGCCGACCGGAATCAACTGGACGCAGAACGAGCGGCCCTGCAACAGTTGGTGGACGAGATCGAACGGGAAGCCGCCAGGGCCGACCCCGACCAGCCCTCCCCTTATCGGCGCCTCATCTCCTTTCCCAGTCTCCTCACGAACCAGGCGGCCTCGGAACTTCTCCGCTCCCTGAACGCCCTGGACCAGCAGAAAGGGGAGCTCCTCCAAAGGCGGACGCTGGAGGATCCCGACGTGGTGAACCTCTCGTCCCGCATCCGGGATCTGGAGCGGCAGCTCCGGAGCGTAGCTCTCACCTATCTGCAGGGACTTGCCAATCAGGTCCGGTCCCTGGACCAGACGCTGGCTCGGTTCGGGAGGGAACTGGAGAGAATTCCCGGGAAGGAGATCCAACAGATCCGCCTCCAGCGCCAGCGGCAGGTCCTGGAGGAGATCTACACGCTTCTGCAGACCCGGCTCCAGGAGGCCCGGATTGCCCAGGCCGTGGAGGATCCCACCGTGCGGGTGGTGGATCCGGCTGTTCTGCCGCCCCATCCCGTGAAGCCCCGCAAGGCCCTGACCCTGGCCCTGGCCCTGGTCTTGGGGGGAATGTTGGGGGTGGGTGTCGCCTTCGGAAAGGAGCAGCTGGACGATACGGTCCACACCAAGGAAGATATCCAGCTGGCCAGCGGGGGGGCCCCGGTCTTGGGCCTCATTCCGAGGATCCGGGTGGCGGGCAACGGGAACGGAAGATGGCAAGCGCGACGGAAGGCGCAGGAGGCGGGGGGCTCCTCCTCGTTGGATCTCCTGGAGGGCCGTCTGGTGACGGGAAGGGATCCCCGGAACCCCACCTCCGAAGCCTACCGCACCCTCCGGACGAACATCACCTTTGCCAACCCGGACCGTCCTGCCAAGACCCTGGTCTTTACGAGTCCGACCCCTCAGGACGGCAAGACCACGACGTGTGCCAACCTGGCCATCACCCTGGCCCAGCAGGGCAGCCGGGTGGTCCTGGTGGATGCGGACATGCGCCGGGGCGTGTTGCACTCCGTGTTCGGGAAGGAACGCACCCCTGGGCTGTCGGATCTGTTGCTGGGACGGGCTGCCTTGGAAGAGGTCCTCCAGACGGTGGACCTGGGCGAAAGCGGCGTGTTGGATTTCATCGCCACCGGTATCCTCCCCCCCAACCCGGCCGAACTCCTGGGTTCTCGGCGGATGAGGGAGTTCCTGGAGAAGGCGGAAGGGCTCTACGAACTGGTCATCCTGGACAGCCCGCCCCTTGCCGTGGTCACGGATGCGGCGGTTCTCGGGACCCAAGCCGACGGGGTGGTCTTGGTGGCCCGGGCCAGCACGACGGAAAAGGGGGCCATCGCCTACTCGGTGGAGCAGCTTCGCAACGTGCGGGCCCGGATCCTGGGGGCGGTCTTGAACGACGTGGACTTCCGTCGGGATGGCCGTTACTACAGCAGCTACGGCCGTTACGGGTACTACTACCACTATTACTACGGGGACGACCAGAAGGGCCGACGCAAGAAAGGCTCGGCCAAGGTGTAGCGGGGGGTAGGGCGGTGGTCTGCCCGGGGGCGGCGCGGCCTGCCCGTTCCTCTGGAGCCATGGATCTGCCCGCCGGGACCGGCCATCCTCGGGGATGGCCGGTTCATCTTTGCCCATTCGTTCCTGGTCCCCGGAAGACCGACCTCGGGAGCGGCTTCGGGCCTTGGGGGCCCGGGCCCTGTCGGTGCGGGAGCTCCTGGCCATCTTGGTGGGAAGCGGGGGGGGCGGAGGCTCGGCTCTCGAGGTGGCCGATCGCATCCTGACTCGGTGCGAGGGCGAAGGGTCGGGGGGGAGCGTGGTGCGGCGGTTAGCCTCCCTTCCCCTGGGGGTCTTGGAAGGGGAGCGGGGGGTGGGGGTAGCCACGGCGGCTCGGATCCACGCCGCGTTGGAACTGGGGCGCAGGGCGGCGGCCCATCTTGCGGACCTCGGGGAACGGGTTCGCGGTCCGGAGGATGTGTTTGCTCGCATGGGGCCTCGCCTCCGGGACCTCCCTCAGGAAGAGTTCCATGCCCTGCTGTTGAACACCCAACATCGGGTCCTCCGGGAGTTCCTGGTGACCCGGGGGATCCTGGACGCGTCCCTCGTTCACCCCAGGGAAGTCTTCCGACCTGCCATTGTAGAGAACGCCGCAGGGGTGGTCCTGGTGCACAATCACCCCTCGGGTGATCCTACGCCGAGCTGGGAAGACCGGTTGGTGACCCGGCAGTTGGTCGAGGCCGGGCGGGCCATCGGTATCCCTGTGTTGGACCACGTCATCGTAGGGGAGGGGAGGTGGGTTTCCCT
>JAUQOX010000258.1 GCA_030550695.1 Gemmatimonadota bacterium
GGTCCGGAACTAGAAGTAAACCTTGTACAGGATCCGGAGGTCCCGGCCGGGGAGGGGCGCCACTTCCTTCAAGAACGACGTGTGGAGCCTGGCCTCCTGGTTGGTGAGGTTCGTCCCTTGGACGATCAGGTCGTGGACCACCCGTCCTCGGAACAGACGGTACCCCAAGGAACCCTCGACCAGGGTGTAGCCTGCGGTGGGCTCCTCGAAGGGAGCTACCCGATCCTGCTTCGCCACCCGCACCACCCCGAGGTCGGCCCGGAAGGTTCCGCCGTCGTAGCGCAGGCGGGTCCCTGTCCGGAGGGGGGGCATGCGGGGGAGATCCTGGCCCAGGTCCGAGAGCTTGCCCCGGACGTAGTCTCCCCACCCCTCCCACAGGAGGTGGTGCCGGCCCTGATGGATGAGGGAGAGTTCCAGGGCGGCTTCGAACCCCCCGAACAGGGCGTCCGATTGGGCGTAGCGGTAGACCGGGAGCCCTTCCTCCTCCTCACCTGTGGGGGCCTGGTAGATGAACCCGTCGAAGAAGCTCCGGAACAGGGTGAGTTCGCCGCGGAAACGACCCTCGGTGAGGCGGAGGGTAGCATCCAGCGTGTAGGCGACCTCCTCTCGGAGGAAGGGGTCGCCCACCTCGTAGGCGAAGGTCGCGGCGTGGGGGCCCCGGGAGAACAGCTCCTCCACTGCGGGAAGCTTCACCGACCGCCCCAACGACGCGGCAAGGCTGACCCCCCGGGAGAGGGCCCAGGTGGCCCCTCCCGAAAGGGACAGCCCCCCGTGTTCCCGATCCATGCCTCCCTTGTCCTGTTTCGCCTTTTGCCCTTCCAGACGAGCTCCCGCCTGGAGCCTGACGGGCCCCGCCTCCATTTCCTGGTACAGGAACGCCGCCAGGGAACCCACCTGGACCGGCGGTACGAAAACCTCCTCGCCCCGGGCGGAGAAGTCCCGGGCCAGGGCTTGCACCCCGATCGCCCCGGTCATGGAAGGGACAAGCTTGTGGGTCACCTCCAGCCGGCCTTCCCAGAATCGGTTGGAGAAGCGGGTGCCTAGCTCGTCGCCTTCCAGTTCCTTGTGGCTGTAGTCCGCCGCGCCCAGGCGCAGTTCCACGCTCTGCACCGTCCCTTCCACGAACCGCCACGCTCCCTCGAGATCGGCCCGGCGCTGGAGCAGGCGGATGGTGACGTCTTCGTCTTCCTCGTGGTCCGGCCCGTGGGCGGTGTGGGCATGGCTGTGGCCGTGGAAGGGGATCCCGTACGTTGTTTCCAAGCCGGAGAGGGAAACCCCCAAAAAGCGATCTCGTCCCAGCCAGGAGAACCCCAGAGAACCCCGGCTCGTCTCCACAGCACTGTTGGGCAGCACTCCTTCCTTCTCGTGTTCCTCTTCTCCGTTCCGGTGCTCGTGGGCGGCCTTGGCCGGAATCCTCACATCGTCGGTTGCCCGCCGCAGGCCGTTGAGATGCCAGCCCCACCTCGTCCCTAGGGCGCCCTCCAGGGTCAGGGCCCCCGTCTTCTCCCAGGCGGCGGAGCCCGCCACCCCCGTCAGGCTCCCCGAGAGGGGGCCGTTGGGCAGGGTTCGGGGGATCCGTTCGTCGAAGACGTTGACCACCCCTCCCACGGCCGACCCGCCGTAGAGAAGGGTGGCAGGGCCCCTCACGATCTCGATCCGTTGGGCGGCCACAGGCTCCAGGGCCACGGCGTGGTCCGGCCCCTGATTGGACACGTCTCCCGAGCCCAAGCCGTTGTCCAGGATCCGCACCCGGTCTCCCCCCAACCCTCGGATCAGGGGGCGGCTGGAACCCGGCCCGTAGTAGGTGCTCGAGACCCCCGGTTCGCCCGCCAGGGTTTCTCCCAGGCTGCTGCGCGCGGCCCGCCCCAGGGCCAAGCCGGAGAGGGCTGAAGCTGGTTGGTAGAGGTCCGATCGGCGGGCGGAGAGGGGGCCGGCGCTCACCACCAGTTCATCCAGGCGGAACAGGGGGTCCAGCTCGATGGTCACGTTGACGGTAACCCCTGCCTCCACTTGGACCCGGGCCACCCCGCGTCCCCAGCGGGGACTGGTGGCCTCCAGCACGTGGGGGCCTGCGGGGACGTCGGAAAAAAGAAAAGTGCCGGCGGAATCCACGGCCGTTCGGCGTCCGAGGGAGGGGATCCATACCTCGGCGTCGGAGGCAGCCCCGCCGCCGGCAAAGACGACGGCACCGGCGATGGATCCGGTGGTCTGGGCCAGGACCGTCGAGAGTCCCGGAAGTGGCAACAAAAGAGCCGCCGCCAGGGCCGCGAGCCCCAGGGGGCTTCGGAAAAATCCGGACAAAAATGGGCGATTCTCCATGGGCGTTCGTCCTGTCCTTTTCGTTGGATGCACACACCTGTCGCCGCCAGGCAGGGCCGGACACGACCGGCGCACCGGCCGCCGAGGGGCCGGTAGGCCTGGGGCTGGATCCCACGAGGCGGTTGGATCAGGAACGGAGCGGGGGGGCCCTTGCCAGGGGGTGGGCCGGCAAAAGATCTCCCCGGGGAAAGAGGCCTGGCTGGAAGAGGAAAACCGCCAGGTCCCCCGGCGAGGCGGGTACAGAGGGCGGCTGGGGCGGCGAGTCCAGGGCCAGCCCCTGCACCTGGCAGAGGGCGCAGTGGTAGGAACCGGACAAGTCCCCGGCCGGGTGGAGGTGCGCGGCCGCGAGCCCCAGAACCCCCAGGAGCACCCCGGCACCCAAGAGGATCACGCCCCTCGAGGCCCCAAGGCCACGGGGGTGGGAGGAAGGGAGCCGTGGGCGCGACAAGGACATAGCCGGAGTGCGCAACAGGAGATCTGCCTGCCGGTGCCGGGAACGTTCCGACCTGGAAAGTCACCTACCCCCAACGCCCGGGGGGAAGTTCCAAGACCCTCCCGGCCCCACTGAGCGGCTCGCGACTATCCCCCCGCGCCGGGAAGGCCCTTGGGAGGCCGACCCTTCCCCGGACGGGTGGCGGGGCGCGTGGATTCGGGGACCGGATGCCGGAGGGACCACAAGATCAGGAAAACTCCTCCGAGGATCATGGGAAGGCTCAGGATCTGCCCCAGGCTCAGGGGAAGGGCCGCCTCGAAGGGGACGTGGCGCTCCTTGACGAACTCGATGAGGAAGCGGGCCGAGAAGACCAGGGCGAAGAAAAGACCCGTGAGGAGACCCCGGGGCAAGGAAGACCCCTTGCGGCGATACAGGGCCAGGAGCACCAGGAACACCACGCCATAGGAAAAGGCCTCGTAGAGCTGGGCGGGATGGCGGGGGAGATCGTCCACCCGCCGGAACACCACCGCCCAAGGGACATCGGCAGGTAGACCCAGGATCTCGGAGTTCATGAAGTTCCCCAACCGGATGAACATCCCCCCAAGGGCCGTGGGTGCGGCCACCCGGTCCAAAAGCCACAGGTAGGGCTGGTTCGGGCGCTTTCGGGCGAACAGGTAGAGGGCCAAGAGGATCCCCAGGGCCCCTCCATGACTCGCCAGCCCTCGGAATCCCTTCCAGAAGGCGATGATCTCCAAGGGGTGGGCCAGGTAGTAATCCGGCCGGTAGAACAGGCAATGGCCCAGCCGTGCCCCCACCACGGCCCCCACCATCATGTAGACCAGGATGGTATCCAGGTCCCCCAGGGGCTTGCCTTCGCGCCGGTACATCCATCGCACCAGGGCGTAGCCGATCCCGAAGGCCAAGAGCCATCCCAGGGAGTACCACCGGAGGGAAAGGGGCCCGACGGAGAAGATTTCCGGCGAGGGAGCCCAGGGGATCTGGGCCCGGAGGGGGAAGAACCCCGGCGGGTGAGGGATCATGAGCCCTCACCCGCTGCCGGGGTCCCCCACCCGCCGCCGCCGGGTGTGCGAAGGCTGACCACGTCGCCGGCCTCGGCCCGCAAGGTGACCTTCCCCGGCAAAGAGGTGGCGGTGTCACCCCTGAGGAGGAGGTTTTCTCCCGGAGCACCGGCCTCTCCCCCTTGGGCACCCCTGGGCCCCCGGACCCGCCGTTCGGAAAGGATGGTCACGGTGGCCGGCACCAGGAGGAGGAGGTCCCTCCGGAGGCCGTCCCCGCCCCGGTGGAGCCCCCTCCCCCCGCTGCCCCGGCGGATGGAGTAATGGACCACCCGGAAGGGGTAGGCGTGCTCCAAGGCCTCGATGGGGGTATTGAGGGAGTTGGACATGTGGCTGTGGGCCCCGGACAGTCCCGGTCCCTGGGGTCCCCCCCCGTGGCCTCCACCCACGG
>JAUQOX010000031.1 GCA_030550695.1 Gemmatimonadota bacterium
AGCATGATCTTCACCACCATGGTCAAGGGGACGGAGAGGAGCGCCCCCAGGGGCCCCCATACCCAGCCCCAGAACATGAGGGACAACAACACCACCAGGGTGGAGAGCCCCAGTCTTCGGCCCATCAAATTGGGCTCCAGGAGGTTCCCGAAGACCACGTTCACCGCCAGGTATCCGCCGGTGACCATGACCGCATGTCCGAAGCCCACCTGCACCAAAGCCAGGAAAACAGCGGGGATGGCCGCCACGATGGAACCGATGGTAGGGATGTAGTTCAGGACATAGGCGATGAATCCCAGCAGCAGGGGAAAATCCAGGCCCATCACCCAGCACCAGAGCCCCAGGAGGATACCGGTGGCCAGGCTGATGACGGTCTTGATCCAGAGGTAGGCCTGGACTTCGGCCACGATCTTGGTGAGACGGCTGGAGGGGCCGGCCTTCCGACCCAGGATAGCCCGGAACTTGGCCGGGAACACCGTGGCCTCGGCCAAGACGAACAGCACGATGAGGACCACCAGGAAAAGCGTAGAAGCCACAGCAACGACCTTGGCCACCGCTACCCCTGCCACCTCCATGGCCTGGCCGGGGTCGAAGAGAGTACGGTTTTGCAGCTCCCTGGCCAGAAGATCCGCGCCGGGAAAATCGGCGTGCTGGAGATCCGCCACCCATCCGGCCCAAAGCTCTTCCAGCCGGATCAGATACCTGGGAAGGCGGGCCTGCAGGTCCTTGAGGGATTGCATGGCGAGAAGCACCATGAACCCCACCACCGCGACCTCAGCCAGCACCGACATGGCGATGGCCAGGGGGGTGGGGACCTTTCTCTTCTGGAGCCATGCCACCAAGGGAAGGGTGAGGATGGCCAGGAAGAAGGCCAAGAACATGGGGAGCAGGATGGTGGACGCGGCCCGGAGGCCCGCCACCACCGCCACCACCAGGGCGGCCACGAAGAGGAAGCGGGTTCCCGGGTGCTGATCCAAGCGGTCGAAAACCATGGGGGTTGCCGGGGGGTCGAGGAAAAGCCCGCGTCAGGGCAAGGAGGCAGCAGAGCTTTGGTAAGATAACCCCCCGCAAGGACCAGGTGCCATACGGGGAAGGTCCGCCGCGGCCGAACGGAACCCATCAGCCTTTTGCACGGCCGGCCCACGCCCTACCTTAGCTGGAGGTGGCGTCCGCCTCCCCCTGTCCTTCCTTTCCCGCAACCCGGAGAGCCGTGTGACCCCGGAAAGCATCCGAATCCTGCTGGTGGATGACGACCTGGGTGACCAGGAGATGACGCGGGCTATGCTCTCGCAGGCTCAACGAGTCCGCTACGAGCTGGATTGGGCCTCCAGCTACGAAGAAGCCTTGGACGCCCTGCAGCGGAGAGCCCATGACCTCTACTTGGTGGATTACCTGCTGGAAGACCGCTCGGGGCTCGATCTGCTGCGAGAAGCTCGCCGGCGGGGGATCGACGCCCCGGTGATCATGCTCACCGGCCGGGGGAGTCGGGAGGTGGACCTGGAGGCCATGGAGGCCGGGGCCGCGGACTACCTGGTCAAGGGACGCATCGACCCGGAGCTCCTGGAGCGGTCCATTCGTTACGCCTTGGAGCGGGCCCGAGCTGCCAGGGCTTTGCGGGAGAGCGAAGAACGCCACCGGAGCATGTTCGACCATCTTCCCGTAGGGCTTTTCCGGAGCCGCCCCGACGGGGGGTTCGTGGACGCCAACCCGGCCCTCATCCGCCTGTTGGGCTACCCGGACCGGGAAACCCTCGAGGAGCGGTACTCACGGAACTTCTACGTAAGCCCCCAAGACCGCCAGCATTTTTCGGCCCTCCTGGACAGGTTCGGCGTGGTTCGGAGTTATGAATCCACCCTGAGCCGCGGGGACGGCTCCATGGTTCGGATTCGGAACACGGCCCGGCTCCACCGCAACCCCGACGGTGGTGTCGCCTACGTGGAGGGTACGGTGGAGGAGGTGCCGCCCTCCCTCGGATCCCCCTTGGACGGGGCGCGTTTCCAGGCCCTTTTCGAGCACAGCTCCGCCGGGGTTGCCCTCCTGGACCTGGGAGGCCGGATCCTGAAGACGAATCCGGCCTTTCATAGCATCTTCCAAATGCCGGCCGCCGGCGGGGCCGACCTGTTCTTTGAGGCCTTCCTGGCCGAAGGGGACCGTCCGGGGGTCATGCGGGAGCTGGCGGCCCTGGCCCGGGGGGAGCGGGCCCACGCAGCCTCCGAGCGGCGATTCTTGCTGCCCGACGGCTCCCAAGCTTGGGCCCGCCTGACCCTCTGTCTCATCCGGGGAGCAGACGGAGAACCGGACCACCTCCTTGCCCTACTCGACCAGTTCGGAGGAATTGCCACATGAGACGATGGATCAAGGTGCTGCTGGTGGTGTTGGGCGCCCTTTTGGTTCTGGGCCAAGTTCTCCCCTTCCCTCGGGCCGAGAATCCCCCGGTGGAGGCCGAGGTGCCTGCGCCTCCCCAGGTGCGGGCCGTGTTGCGCGCCGCCTGCTACGACTGCCACTCCAACGAGACGGCGTGGCCGTGGTACAGCGGGGTGGTTCCCGCCAAGTGGCTGGTGAGGAACCACGTTCGGGAAGGGCGGGAGCACCTAAACTTCTCCACCTGGAATCGGTATTCCGCAGACAGGGCCGCCCATCTTCTGGAGGAGGTGGCGGAAGAGGTGGAGAAGGGGAGCATGCCCTTGCGGAGCTACTTGCTCCTCCATCACGAGGCGCGCCTTTCCCCGGAGGCCAGACGTCTTCTGGTGGACTGGGCCAGGGCGGGTGGCGGTGGGGAGGAGGGGAGGAGACCCCGGGAGGAGGGACGGGAGGGTGAGGCCCCTGGACCGCTGCCCTGACCGCCCCGGGCGAGACCCCACCCGGGGAAGCCCGACCAGTAGCCCCCGGCCCTGGAGGTGCGCCGGGGGCTACTGTTTCCCCCCCTGAAATGGGCCCAGCAGGATTCGAACCTGCGACCGTCGGATTATGAGTCCGCTGCTCTGACCGCCTGAGCTATGGGCCCCTGGAAGGTCCCCCGGGACGAAGCCGCCTGGCTCCCCTTGGAGGGGCCCTCCCCTCGAGATTCGTCAGCCGGATGCTCCTCCGGGAACATCCCCCTTCTTTCGGCGGGCGCCGTTCCCCTAAGCCACTTCGGCCTCCGCATCCGCCTCCCGGGGTTCCTCCAAACGGTAACGGAGGCGCGCTCCGATACCCCCGCCCTCGGCATCGAGGCGCTCCCCCGGCTCGCCGGAAAGGACCCGGACCTCCGCATTCTGGCGGAAGGCATCCCCCACGCACTCGTCGGCAAAGTCCGGGTTGGCCTCCACGAAGGACCTGGAGAGGAGAAGAATGTCCACCCGTCCCTCCCGAAGGGCCTTGACGGTGTCCTTCCCCCCCAGGCATCCGTTCCCCCGGCCCCGGGCCTGTTCCAGGACCTGGTTCAAGAGGGCCGTCTGCCTCCGCTTGGACAACACGGAGGCCCCTTCGGCCGTGGCGGCCTTCACCTCCGCCGCGGACATCTCCACGAACAGGGAGGGGTTCTCCAGGACCCGCTCTTCGATGCCCTTGGGCATCAGGGATCGAAGGGCGGCCAGCGCCTCCTGGCTCCCCCCCAAAAGGACGAAGCCGTCCGGGCCTGCCAATTCCAGCACCCGCTCCTTGGCCATGCGGAGCATGCGTTCCCTGCCGGCATCCAGGGCCCGTTGGGCCGCATCGGTTCCCGTCTCGCCCCGGGACCCCGTGTGGGGCATAGCCCGCTTGGAGGCGGCCGTATCGGCCAGATCCCCCAGGAAGGTGTCGGCCCGCAGGTCCTCCACCTCCTCCAGCTTCCCCTCCCGGTACAGGAAGACCCGGGCTCTGCGGGAGTCCACCAGAGCGGTAACCATGGGGCGAAGTTGTTTCAAACCGCGAATGTAGGCCGCCACCCGGGGGCCGTCCTCCCAGCGCACCAGGATCGGGACCTGCACAGGAAGAACCTCGGCGTGCTGAAGCCCCTCGGCCGTCGAGAAGGCCACAAAACCTTTCCCCGGCAAGAAAGAAGGAAACCGATCCACTTCTTTGGCAACGTGCTCCCGGGCCGCCCGAAAGGCTCCCAGTTCCGACGGGTCGGTCCGGGCCACGCGCTCCTCCTCCCGTTCCAGTTCCTGCTCCAGCCGCCTGCGCCAGGCCCTCCGCATGGCGGGATCGTGGCCGACCCCGTCCGCGTACACGCTGAGGACTTTGCGACCCTGGAGCTCCCGATACAGTTCCGCCAGTTCATCCCTGCTCAGCATCAGCGTCCTCCCGTTCACACAACCCAGGCTCAGCCCGGCAGGCCCCTCCTACCTGAAGCCTCCGGTGGCTCTATTATAATGCCCCCGAGGCCCGAATCCCTATGCTTGTCTTTGGCCTCCCCCGGCCCGGGCGCCTTGCATGGGGCACATGCTGGAGGACGTTTCATGAGGGTCATCATCGTGGGTGCAGGCGAGGTGGGTTACCATCTGGCCCAGCGCCTTTCTCAAGAGGAGCAGGATGTGGTGGTGGTGGACTCCGACCCGGAGCGGGCCGAGCGGGCTTCGGGGCTCTTGGACGTCATGACGGTGGTGGGAAACGGTGCCTCCATCCAAGTCCTGGAAGAAGCGGGGGTCCGGAGCGCCCGGCTCCTCATGGCGGTGACCAGCCTCGACGAGGTGAACCTCATCAGTTGTCTGGCTGCCAGCCGACTGGGGGTAAAGTATACCATCGCCCGCATCAGCAACCCCGACTATTACGCCAAGGGTAGCGTCCTGTCCCGGGAGCGTCTGGGGATCGACCTCATGATCAACCCCGACCGGGAGGCCGCCACGGAAACGTTCCAGCTCCTGTCCAGCGGCGCGGCCACCGACGTGGCCAACTTCGCCGACGGCAAGGTCCAGCTTATGGGTCTTGCGGTGCGGGAGGGCGCCCGGGTGGCGGGGAAGCGACTGGAGGACCTGGACAGCGAATTGGGCCACTTGCCCTATGTGGTGGCTGCCATCGTACGGCAGGGGGAGACCTTCATTCCCGACGGCAGCTCGGTGATCCAGCCAGGGGATCAGATCTACGTCCTCTCTCCCACGGCCCAAGCCTCCTTCATCCCTCCCTTGGCGGGTCACGAGCCCTTTCGACTTCAGCGGGTGATGATCGCGGGGGGTAGTGCCGAGGGGCGGTATTTGGCGGAGATCCTCCAGGACCAGGGAATCGAATGCACCATCCTGGACCGGGACCGTCGCCGGTGCCTGGAGCTGGCCGAACAGCTTCCCCGGTGCCTCGTGCTTCAGGGCGACGCCACGGATCTCGGTCTGCTGGAGATGGAAGGGGTCAACGGGATCGACGGGTTCGTGGCGGCCACCGGGAACGACGAGACGAACCTCCTTTCGTCGTTGCTGGCCAAGACCGTGGGAGCCCGGAGGGTGGTGAGCCTGGTGGAGCGCTTCGAGTACCTTCCCCTTGTACCCCGCGTGGGGCTGGATGCCGCCGTCTCCCCCAGGATGTCGGCGGTCAACGCCATTCTCCGCTATGTGCGCAGGGGAAGGGTGATGACGGTGGCCACCCTCAAGGGGATCGAGGCCGAGACCATCGAGTTTCGGGTGGGACCCGACTCCGCCGTCGCCCAACGCCCCCTCAAGGAGATCCGGTTCCCCAAAGGGGCCCTGGTGGGCACCATCATCCGGGGCGATACCATCATCATCCCTCGGGGGCGGGACTGGGTGAAGCCGGGCGACGAGGTCATCGTGTTCGCCGTTCCCGAAGCCATCCCCGAAGTGGAGGAGCTTTTCTCCTGATGTCTCTCCGGCGCGTCTTCGGGGTGGTGGGCCTTGTGCAGGTCTTCGTGGGTTTGGCGATGGTGGCGACGGGGGCCGTAGCCCTCGTCTACGGGGAAGGAGACGCCCCGGGGTTTTTCCTTGCGGCGGCGCTGACGGTGGCGGTCGGAGGCGCCCTCTTCCTCTTCGGCCGCTTCCAGGGTGATCTCAGCCCGCGGGAAAGCTTCGCCATTGTCACCTTTTCCTGGCTGGCGGCCGGCATCACGGGCGCCCTCCCCTTCCTGTTCACGGGGGCCATCCCCCGTTTCATCCCCGCCGTCTTCGAAGCCCTCTCGGGGTTCACCACCACCGGCGCCACGGTGGTCCCGAGGGTGGAGGCCCTTCCCCATGGCATCCTTTTCTGGCGAGCCGTCACCCAATGGCTGGGAGGGATGGGGATCCTGGTCTTGGCCGTGGCCATTCTCCCCTTCCTCGGGGTAGGGGGGATGCAGTTGTTCAAGGCTGAGGTCCCCGGGCCCGCTCCGGAACGCCTTCGGCCCCGCATCGCCCAGACGGCCAAACTCCTCTGGCTGGTCTATCTCGGCCTCACCGTCCTCCAGATCCTCCTCCTCATGGCGGGAGGGTTGGATCTGTTCGACGCCACCACCCACACCTTCACCACCCTGGCCACCGGAGGGTTCAGCACCAAGACGGCATCCATAGCCCACTATGCTTCGCCGTTCGTCCAATACGTCTTCATCCTCTTCATGTATTTGGCGGGGGTGAACTTCGCCCTCCATTTCCGGGCGGCCACAGGCCGCTTGGACTACTTTCGGGACCAGGAGTGGCGCTTCTACACCCTGCTCCTGGTCGGTGCCACCCTCCTGGTCGCCGGGGTCAATCTGGCCCATGGCCCCTACAGCATGGAACCCCGGGGCGTGGAGGTGGCCTTTCGCGAGAGCCTCTTCCAGGTGGTTTCCATCGGCACCACCACCGGCTACGTCACCGCCGACTACGAGGGCTGGCGGCCCGCAGCCCAGATGATGCTGTTCATCTTGTTTTTCACCGGCGGGATGGCCGGTTCCACGGGGGGAAGCCTGAAGTCCGTGCGCGTTCTTCTCCTCCTCAAGCAGACCGGTATGGAGATCCGAAAGCACCTGCATCCCCGGGCCGTTCTGCTGGCCCGGGTGGGGAAGCGGGTGGTGCGGGAGGAGGTCCTGGCCAACGTCATCGCCTTCACCATACTCTACGCCCTCCTCTTCGTGGCCGGGGCCTTGGCCCTGACGTTCCTGGGGGCGGACCTCCTCACCGCCCTGGGAGCCAGCGCAGCCGCGGTGGGGAACGTGGGGCCGGGCTTCGGGGAGGTGGGTCCCGTGGACCATTACGGATGGATTTCCGACCCCGGCTTGGCCGTCCTTTCCTTCCTCATGGTGGCCGGCCGGCTGGAGATCTATACTGTTCTTCTCCTGTTCCACCCGGAGACATGGAAGGGCCGGGGATGAGAAACTCGTCGGAGGGATCCTCCTCCGCGGAGCAACGGGCCCGCATGGTGGAGACCCAGCTCCGAAGGAGGGGCATCCGGTCCGAGCGGGTCCTGGAGGTGATGGGCGAGGTGCCCCGGGAGCGGTTCCTGCCGCCGGAAAGCCGGAGCCGGGCCTATGCGGATCAGGCCCTCCCCCTGGCCCTGGGTCAGACCGTATCCCAGCCCTACATGGTGGCGGCCATGACGGAAGCCCTGGAACTGACCCTCACCGACCGGGTCCTGGAGGTGGGCACGGGGAGCGGCTACCAGACCTGCATCCTGTCCCGTCTGGCGGCAGAGGTGTACTCCGTGGAAAGGTTGGAGCCCCTGGCCAGGTCGGCGGAACTCCTTCTCAAGGAACTGGGCTGCACCAATGTGCACCTCCGGGTTGGGGACGGGAGCCTCGGCTGGCCCGAGGCGGCACCTTTCGACGCCATCCTCGTCACCGCCGCCGCCCCCGATGTCCCTCCTTCCCTCAAAGCCCAGCTTTCCCCCCACGGCGGTCGCCTGGTGATCCCGGTGGGGGATCGTTTCGTCCAGGATCTGCTGAAGCTGACCCGCCACGGAGACGAATTCCGACAACGACGGCTCATGGCGTGCCGATTCGTTCCCCTGGTGGGGGAGGAGGGTTGGGAAGGGGACGGGCCCTGAGGCCGTCTCCGCTTCCAGGGATCCCGCATCACCTTGGCGGAAGTCTCCCTCGTCCGGTACCCGAAAGCCCTCCCCCCCGCCCCCGGGGCCCTACCACTTGATCCGGTCGCCCCCCTCCTCCACCCGGAACACCCAGGCCGCCAACCGCCCGGGCCGAAGCCGATCCTCCATATCGCCGTAGTCGAAGTCCGTCCGGGATCCTTTTTCCACCCCCGGGCTCTCCCGGATCTCCCGAACCACCGCCCGGATCCTTTCTTTCCATCGAGCCCAGTTGGCGGGGCGGAGGTCCACCCACCCGGCCTCCACCACCGCCTCTTCCAAAGGCCCGCCTGCCCTGGGTTCCACCTTGACGACCGGCCCCCGCAGCAGGGCCCCCCCATCCCGGAGCAGGATGGGAATCCCCGCCGATACCATCCGCTGCCTGAGGTCGGCGTCCCTCTCCACCAGCGCCTGGGCCCGCTCCGCCGTTTCCTCGGGATCCAGCTCGAGGGCGGCATCGTAGGTGCCATAGAGCCGCTTCAAGATGGCCCCTTCGAAAAGGAGCTTGGTCAGGCGAGGAGGGCCCAGCATCTCGTAAGCCACCGCCTCCACCCCGGTCTCCTCCTCCTTGGCTTCCATCCATGTCAGCGCCGCACTGCGGAGAACCCCGGCCCGGTAGGTGGGACCCATGGTGGCAGCATCCAGAACGGCCACCACGTCCCGGCCGGTGGGGTGAGCCAGAATCTCCTGCACCACCACCGCCGCGATTTCTTCGGGGGTCACGAACTCCATCAGCCCCAGGGCCGTGAGGGTCTCGAATTCGCCCAGGGAAAAGAGTCCGTTTTCGCCGGAATGCAGGTAGACGCCCTCCAGGGTCTCCCCCAGCCGCCGGTACCCCCGACTCGCGTCGGGGAGAAAGGCCTCGTCCAGGGGGAGAGGGGCCACAGCATCGCAACGCTCCAGTTCGTGCTGGCGGAAGCGGATGGGTCCATAACCGAGAGCCTTCCAACTGATGGCCGCGGTGGGTTTGATCTCCTTCACCGCGGGCCCGCCGGGAGTCCGAGCCATGAGATACAGCAGAAGGGTGTGGGCCCCGGCCAGGCTGGACTTCGCCATGAGCATCCGGGACGGTCTCTCCTCGGAATGGGTGAAGGGAATGTTCATCCCCATGCCCCCCGTACCCGCCGTTCCGATCTTCACGTAGATCTTCGTACCCACCTCCGTCATGCCCCTCAGGGCAATCTGGGCATGGCGTGTAAGCTGTGGAAGGTAGGCGGTGGCCAGATGCCGCTCCACCCGCTCCAGGTCGGCCTCCCCCCGCCGCGCTGCTTCCCGAAGGTCCAAGGCCGACTGGAAGAAGTTCTGGTAGGCCAAGGCCCCGGCCGTGTTGATGGAATCCACCACCACCTGGGGCCGGACCTCCAGGAGGAGCTGACCCAAGGCGGAGCGACGGAACACCTCGTCCGTCATTTCCCCGTAGAGGTCTTCCACCAAGAGGGCCCGGGCTTGGGGGTCCGCCAGAATCTCCCGCCGGGGACGATCCTTCAGGGCGGCCGGAACGAAAAGGTCCCCCCAATAGGGATCGATGGCCGACCCCCCGCTGCCGAACTCCTCCCGGAGCTCCGCCACGGCCTCTTCGGCCTCTTCCCGGGTCAGCCCGGCCACCACCACCCTGGCCGGCCCGTGCTTGAGAACCGCCCGGGCCACGGCCTCTCCCACCAGGCCGGCTCCCCCGAGGATGAGGACCGTGCTCCCCTTCAACTCAAAACCGCCGTTGGGCTTCATTCTCCGTCCTCCTGGTCCCGGACCCCTGCGGCGCGAGCCAGAGCCCGGATCTCGTGGTTGTTCAACGGTCTCCACTCCCCCGCCTTCAGGCCCCCTAAACGAAGGGGCCCAAACCGCACGCGGCACAGGCGCGTCACCCGATGCCCCACCGCCTCCAGGAGCCTCCGCACCTCCCTCTTCCTCCCTTCGACCATGACCACCTGCAGCACGGCCCCATCCTGGGTACCCCGCACCAGCCGGACTTCCCGCGCCCGAGCCGGTCCGTCCTCCAATTGCACCCCCTTCCGGAGACGGTCCAGAGTCCCCCGATGGGGCGTCCCCTGGACCCACACCCGGTACTCCCGCTCCACACCGAAGGAGGGGTGCGTCAGACGGTGCAAGAGCTCCCCTCGATCCGTGAAAAGGAGGAGGCCCTCCGTGTCCCGGTCCAGGCGTCCCACGTAACGAAGGGTTCGATATTCGGGCGGGAGCATCCCGTAGACGGTGGACCTGCCCTGGGGATCCCGCCGGGTCGTGACGACCCCCCTTGGCTTGTGCAACATGAGCCACGTTCCCACCCCCCCCTCCTCCCCCGGGACCACCGGCCGCCCGTCCACCTCCACCCGGTCCGCGCCCGGCACCACGGCAACCCCCAGCTCCCGGATCAGCCTGCCGTTCACCCTCACCCGGCCCTCCAGCACCAGCCGCTCCGCCTCCCGGCGGGAGGCCACCCCCGCCCGGGAAAGGTACTTCTGGATCCGCACGGCACCAGGACCCGGCCCGGACGCCCCCCTCCGCCTCCCCTTCTCAGGCCACACCCTCTCCCGCCCCCTCGCCCCCGCCCTCCCCCTCCAGCACCTGGTCCAGGGGCGTCCGCTCCCGGAGGATCACCGGCAGATCCTCGGGCCGGGGCAGGTCGTCCAACGACGCAAAGCCGAAGTGCTCCAGGAACTTCCGTGTGGTGCCGTAAAGCAGGGGGCGCCCCAACCCTTCCCCCCTCCCCACCACGTCGATGAGCCCCCGGTCCTGGAGGGTGCGGATGACCCCGGCCGAACCTACCCCGCGGATATACTCCACCTCTACCCGGCCGATGGGCTGCCGGTAGGCGATGATGGCCAAGGTTTCCAGGGCGGGGCCGGACAGACGCGACGGCCGCGGGACGGTGTCGAAACGCTCCAGGTAGGGCGCGAACTCGGGGCGGGTCAGGATTTGGTAGCCGTCGCCCACCTCCACGATCTGGAAGGCCCTCTCCGACTCATCGTACAGGGTCCTGAGTTCCTGGATGGCCAGCTCCACCTGGTCTTCATCCAGCGACTCGTCCGCCCGGGCGATTTCTTCGGCCTTCAGGGGGGCGTCGCTGGCGAAGAGCACCGCCTCCACGATCTGAGCTGCCTTCACGCCACTTCCTCTCCTTCGGTCAGGGTTCCTTCCCCGGGCCCGCCTGGCCGGACTTCGCCGGCCCAGGCCTCCAGCTCCCTGCGAAGGATCCAGAGCTCGTGGAACAGCCGCACCTGATGAAGGCTCACCGCCCGCTGGCGGCTCAACTCCAGCCCGGCAAGGAGCGTCATGACCCCATGGATCTTTTCCTTCCAAGGGGCCACCAGGGCACCGAACTCCACCCGGCTGGCCTCCTTCAGGGCGTCCAGGATGAGCTGGATCTTTTCTTCCAGGGGAACCAGGCCCGTCCGCAGGCGGTGGGGGCGAGCCTCCGGCCGCGGGACCTTCACCGCCATGGCCGCCGCCATCACCTCGTCCCAGGTGGTCTCGAGGGGGGGGTCCACCAGGATCCCCCGGGGGCGGGGTTCGACATACCCTTTGCCGAAACGGCGCCCCCGCTCGGCTTCGGCGGCGGCCAGCCGGACGGCGATTTCCCGGATCTGCTCGTACTCCAGAAGGCGCCGGACCAGCTCGGCCCGGGGGTCCTCGTCCTCGTCGTCCTGGGGCCGGGGCAGCAGCATCTGGGCCTTGATGCGGACCAAGGTGGCCGCCATCTCCAGGAACTCCCCGGCTCCGTCCAGATCCTCCGTGTCCAGCCCCTGGATGGCCTCCAGGAACTGGTCCGTGATGGTGGCGATGGGGATGTCGAAGATGTCGATATCTTGGCGGCGCACCAGGTGGAGGAGCAGATCCAAAGGTCCTTGGAAACGATCCAGCTCCACCACCAGGAGATCCCCCCGCCCGGACGATCCCGCCCGGGCAGGCGCCGCCCCGCCGGTGGGGGCTCGGGAGAACGCCGCCGATTCCATGGGGCCGGAAGTTACCCAAGGACGGCAGGGGATCGGAAGGGGGAGAGTGGGGTGGGGCGGGCCGGGGGGCGGGGGGGCTCCTCCGCCCTGGCGGCATTGATGGGGATGGGCACTCTGGCTATAATGAGGGTCTGGATATGAGGATAGCCTTGCCCCAGAGGAGCCCATGCCCAACACGAAAACCGCCAAGAAGCGAATGATCCTCAGCCGGATCGCCAACGCCCGGAATCGGGCCCAGCGTTCCCGGATCAAGACGGCCATTCGGAGGGTCCGGGAGGCCCAGGATCTGGAGACCGCTCAGCTCCGGCTCCGGGAGGCGGTGGCCCTCCTGGACCGTGCCGCCACCCGGGGGCTCCTTCCCAAGAACCGGGTGGCCCGCATCAAGAGCCACTTGGCTCTCCGGGTGAACGCCCTGGCCCGCTGAAGCTCCAAGCCGTCGGCCGCCGGAGGTCTCCGGCCCCGAGGCCGGCGGCTTTTCTTCCCCCGCCTCAGTCCTTCTCGACGGAACCCTCCCCTCCCCCCTTGGAGGCTTCCCACACCACTTCGCCCCCCACCACCGTGTAGCGGGGCTTTCCCTGGAGTCTCCATCCCCGGAAGGGGGTGTTCCGACTCTTGGAAAGGAAACGGTCCGGGTCGCAAATCCAGACCCCCTCGGGGTCGAACACCGTCACGTCCGCCACCGAACCCGGCCGCAGGGTCCCCCCGGGAAGCTTGAAGGCCCGGGCCGGTGCACAACTCATCCGCTCCACCATGGTGGGGAGGTCGAAGACCCCTCCTCGCACCAGGTGTCCATAGACGAGGCCCAGGGCCGTCTCCAGCCCCACGATCCCGTTGGGGGCATCGTCGAAGGCAGCCTCCTTCTCGTCGTAGTGATGGGGCGCGTGGTCGGTGGCCACCACGTCCAGGGTACCGTCGGCCAGGCCCTCACGGACGGCGTCCCGATCCTGGGCCGAACGCAGAGGGGGGTTCATCTTGGCCTCGGTCCGGTAGCCGTCCACGGCCTCGTCGGTGAGGAGGAGGTGGTGGGGGGTGGCCTCTGCGGTCACCCGAACCCCCCTCGCCTTGGCCAGCCGAATGGCTTCCACCCCCAAGCGGGTGGAGACGTGCTGGATGTGAATCCTCCCCCCCGTGAGTTCGGCCAGCAACAGATCCCGGAGGATGTGGATCTCCTCGGCGGCGTTCGGCTTGCCCCGGAGCCCCAGGCGGGCTGCCACCACGCCTTCGTTCATGGAACCGTCCCGGGACAAGGTGAGGTCTTCCGGGTGGTCGGCCACAGGGATCCCGAAGGCCTGGGCATACTCCAGGGCCAGCCGCATGAGGCCCGAGTCCATCACCGGCCGGCCGTCGTCCGTCACCGCAACAGCCCCTGCCTCTACCAACTCCCCGAACTCGGTGAGGGCTTCTCCCTTCAAACCCACGGAAAGGGCGGCCACCGGGTACACCCGGGCAGCTCCGGCCCGCCGGCCCGCCGCCACCACGAACCCCACCGCCGCCGGATCGTCCACGGGCGGATCCGTGTTGGGCATGGCGCAGACGGCTGTGAACCCCCCCGCCGCCGCCGCCCGGGCCCCCGTGGCGATGGTCTCCTTGTGCTCCTGGCCCGGCTCCCGCAGGTGAACGTGGAGGTCGATGAGGCCCGGCGTCACCACCATGCCCCGGGCGTCCAACACCCTCCCTTCCGGGGGGAGGTCCAGTCCCGCCCCCAGGAGGGCGACCTTCCCCTCCATGACGAGGACATCCAACACGGCATCGATCCCTTGGGAGGGGTCCACCACCCTCCCACCCCGGATGAGGAGCGGCCTCGGACTCATGCCTCCACCACCTCCTTCACGATCCTGGCCCGTTCCGGCTGCCCGCCGGCCAGGAGATAGAGGACGGCCATGCGGACGGCCACGCCGTTGGCCACTTGCTTGAGGATGACCTGTTGAGGACCGTCGGCTACGTCGCTGTCGATCTCCACCCCCCGGTTCATGGGACCGGGATGCAGCACCAGAACGGGCCGCGGGGCTGCCTCCAGTCGGGCCCGGGTAATCCCCCAGAACCGGTTGTATTCCCGGAGGCTGGGGATGTAGCCCCCCTGCATGCGCTCCAGTTGCAGGCGGAGCACGTTGACCGCATCGGCCCACTCCAGGGCTTCCTCCACCCGGGGGAAGTAGGTGACCCCCAACTCCTCCATGCGAGGGGGCATCAGGGTGCGGGGGCCGCAAAAGGCCACCTCGGCCCCCAGTTTGGTCAACCCCCACAGGTTGGAGCGGGCCACCCTGGAATGGAGGACATCCCCTACGATGCAGACCTTGAGGCCCTCGATCCGCCTGAAGTGGTCCCGGAGGGTCAGGAGATCCAAAAGCCCCTGGGTGGGGTGCTCGTGCCGGCCGTCGCCGGCGTTGATCACGTTGGAGGAGATCCGCTCTCCCAGGAATTGGGCGGCCCCGGAGGCCGGATGGCGGATCACCACCATGTCGATGCTCATCGCCTCAAGGTTGCGGGCGGTGTCCACCAGGGTCTCGCCCTTGACCACCGACGAGGTCCCTGCCGCCACGTTCACCGTATCGGCGGACAACCGCTTTTGGGCGAACTCGAACGACACCCGGGTCCGGGTCGAGGGCTCGAAGAACAGGTTTACGATCGTCTTGCCCCGGAGGATGGGGAGCTTCTTGATCCTCCGCTCGGAGACGTCCTTGAAGTGTTCGGCCGTGTCCAGGACGGTGCGGATCTGGGCGGCGGAGAGGGGTTCCAGCCCCACCAGGTCCTTGCCGAGAATCGAGGTTCCCCCCGTCATGGTGCCTTCTCCGGATTGCGGAGGAGGTAGGCCCCCAGTTCCCCGTCCAGGTCGGGGACCGCGACCTCCACATGGGCATCGGGAAGATCCTCCTGAACCTTCCCCACCACGTCGGGCTGGATAGGGATTTCCCTCCCCCCGCGGTCCACCAACACACAGAGGAGGATCCGGGCCGGACGTCCCCAGTCCATCAGCTCGTTCATCGCGGCCCGGGCCGTGCGCCCGGTGTGCAGCACGTCGTCTACGATGACCACGGCCTTGCCGTCGATCCCGCCGGGGGGAACCTCGGACTCCCCCACCACCGGGCGGGGGCCGATGGTCATGAGGTCGTCCCGATAGAAGGTGATGTCCAGACTTCCCAGGGGGACCTCCACCCCTTCCGCCTTTCGGATCTCTTCCCGGAGGAGGGCGGCCAGCTGCACCCCCCGCCGGTGAATCCCCATGAGGACCAGGTTCTCCGTCCCCCCGTTCTTCTCCACCAGCTCCCTGGCCATCCTGGCCAGCGCCCGCTCGACCGCCGGCCGGTCCAAGAGACGTACCCGTTCCGCTGCACGCATGATCTTTCCGAAGCTCCGGTTTCTGAGGTGCGGGGCGAAAGTAGAGGGGGGGCGAGGGCGTGTCAAACGGCCGGCACCAGGGCCAGGCCCGGTCCTTCCGGACGGCCCCCGGGGGAAGCGACGGAGGGAGCCGATGGCGGCACCGGCAGTTCCCGGGGCATGCCCGGCCCTGCCGAACAACGCCGGGGGGGCCCTGGGTACCGGAAGCGGCGTCCTCGGGGGCGCCGTGCCGGGCCCGACCCGTAGGGCCGGCTACGGCGGGCTCTTTACATCCCGTTCCTGCCCATCCATTCTGTGCGGAGTTTTTCCCCGACGGGCTCGGGGGCGGTGGGCCGGAAGGCCTATGGGCGGGAACCACCACCCCCGCACCGTTGCCCTCACGGACCCCTCTTCCCCCAGGAGGTTTCGCGTGCCGGAGCGTCCCAGACCCACCCCGTCCTTGGCCCTTTCCCTCGTGCCGGTGGTCGTGGTCATCGGTTCCCTGTTCTACACCATCGTGGTCCTGGACGGCTCCGGACATATCCCCCTGGTCGTGGGGGCCACGGTGGCTTCCCTGCTTGCGGGCACCGCCCTGGGAATGTCCTGGAAGGAGATCCAGGAGGGCCTCACCAAGGGGATTGTGGCGGCGCTGCCGGCCATCCTCATCCTCATCACCGTAGGTCTCCTCATCGGCATCTGGATCGCCGCAGGGGTCGTGCCGGTGATGATCCTCTACGGTCTGAAGATCCTGGCCCCCGGCTACTTTCTGGTGGCCGCCTGCCTCATCTGCTCCCTCATCTCCCTGGCCACGGGCTCGTCGTGGTCGACAGCGGCTACGGTGGGGCTGGCCATGATGGGGGTGGGCCAGGCCCTGGGTATCCCCCCCGCCATGACGGCCGGCGCGGTGGTGTCGGGGGCGTATTTCGGCGACAAGATGTCTCCTTTGTCCGACACCACGAACTTGGCCCCGGCGGTGGCCGGCACCCAGCTCTTCACCCACATCCGGCACATGGTCTACACCACGACCCCGGCCTATGTCGTCGCCCTGGCCCTCTTCACGGGGCTGGGGATCCTCCGCCCGGCCACCGGCACGGTGGAGACCCCCGAATACCTCCTCATGATCTCCACTCTCCAGGAGGCCTTCTTCCTCTCCCCTTGGCTGCTCCTGGCGCCGGCCTTGGTGCTGTTCCTGGTATGGAGGAAGGTGCCGGCTCTTCCCTCCTTGGTGGCGGGGGTGGCCATGGGCGCCCTGCTCCTCCTCGTCTTCCAACGGGGAGAGGGGGGGGACAACGACCTGGGGCGGGTCTTGGACGCCCTCTACAGCGGTTACGTGAGCGAAACGGGGGTGCCCGCTGTGGACGAACTCCTGACGGCCGGTGGCCTCACTTCCATGTTGGACACCATTGCCCTGATCATCGTGGCCCTGGCCTTCGGCGGAATCATGGAGGCCTCGGGGATGCTGGAGCGGATTGCCGCGGCCATCCTGAGTTTTGCCAGGACCACGGGAACGTTGATCACCGCCACCATCTTGAGCTGCGTGGGGATGAATGCCCTGGCCTCGGATCAGTACCTGGCCATCATCGTGCCGGGGCGCATGTATCGGCAGGCCTTCCTTCGCCGGGGGCTCCACCCCAAGAACCTGTCCCGGGCCCTGGAGGATTCCGCCACCCTCACCTCCCCCTTGGTGCCTTGGAACACCTGCGGGGCCTACATGTCCACGGTGTTGGGGGTGGGATCCTTCACCTACCTCCCCTTCGCCTTCCTGAACCTCCTCTCCCCCCTGGTATCCATCTTCTACGGCTTCACGGGGATCACCATCCAGAAGATCGAAGACGATCCCGACACGTTGGTGGGAGCCGAGGCGGAGGCCGGGCCTTCGCGGGCCTGAGCCTCACGGAGGCGGGTCCCGCCGGCCCGGGGGAAGGGGGGGCCTGAGCCCCGGGGGAACGCGGGGACGGCCCCCACCGGAGCGGAGGGCAGTTCCCTACCGCCCCCCGAAGATTCCCTCCGCCACCCGTTCCAGGTAGGACCTCCCCCCCACCCGCCCCCCGTCGTGGACCATCCAATCGTACGAGAACAGGATGAGTCCTCCTGCACCCAGGGCCCGGGCCTGCCGGATCTTGCTGAGGGTCCCCTCCACCGTGTTCTGGTAAGCGCCGATACCGGCCCAGATCCGCTCTCCCCCCGCCACCGCCACCGCCGCCCCGATCTGCCTCCGGAAG
>JAUQOX010000259.1 GCA_030550695.1 Gemmatimonadota bacterium
GGGGGGGACTGGGGATCCGGCAACGCTCTACGAGTACCGGTGGGATCCCACCCGCACCGAAGGGTATTCCTTCGGTCCGCTGCAGCTCCCGGAAGGCGTCCATCCCCTTCCGGGATCGGTTCAGAGCCTGCGGACCCCCGGGGAACTCATGGTGGCCAACGGGCATCGGACCGACAGCTACCAGGGGATTGTGCGCCTCACCGTCACCGCCATCGGCGCTCCGACCGGCTATCAGTACACCACCGTCCGTGACCTCAGCATCGGTCCCAATTCCAGCGTGGGAATCAGCTTCCCCGACATTCCGGTGGACACCTTCCGCTACAACACCACCAAAACGACGGATTACTTTCTGAGCGCCTACGTTGCGGTGAACAACGAGCTGGTGGATGAGCAAAGCTTGCTGTTCTCGCTGGCCCCCGTGGTTCCCCAGATCAGCGCCCTGGATCCTCCGAGCGGGGTGGTGGGAGACGAGGTTGGGGTGCGGGGACAGGGGTTCGGCACGAGCCGCTTCCGGAACCAGGTGACCCTGGCCGGGACCGAGGTGAAAGATATCCTTTCCTGGTCGGACCAACTGATCCGATTCAAGGTCCCCTCGGGGGCCCAGTCGGGTGATGTGGTCGTGACCCGCGGCGAAGTCCCCTCCAACAAAGCCCCCTTTACCGTCCAGGACTATCGGACCTACCAAAGTTTCGACCTCGAGTGGGGATCGCCGGGGGAAAAGGATCGGGTGTTCGATATCCAGGTGAAGGTGACTTTGGAAGTGGAAGCCATCCAAGGGGGTTGGCGGTCCGTTCGGGAGGAGCGGAGTGCCTTCAACCCCATGGATTGGGTCAAGCTCTGGTTCCAGTCCAGGCCCTTGAGTGCCGGCCAGAGCAACCAGTACCGCCTTTCCGTGAAGACTGTGGAGGCGAAGACGAACTTCGGCGGGACCCTGACCTGGACGGATGCCCAATGGAAGGTGCGCAGCCAGGAGACCGGACTCGTGGAATCCACTCTCGTAGGCAAGTCCGTGGATGTCTCCGAGGCCTACCATTGGGGAAGCCGAATGGTGGATGTGATCCTTGTCTTCACCTATCGGCCCAGGGAGGGGGACCCTTACCCCGTATCGCGGGATGGGCTTTTCCTTTCGTTCCACCCCACCCACCGTTGAGCCCTAGGTCGTCGGCGTAGGGGGCTGGAGAGGTCCCCTCCGCCGCCGGCCCCCATGGCCTGTCGCACTCAGGGAGCTTCTTCTTCCCTGCCGCCAAACCAACCCTGCTGAGGGCTTCTGCCGAGGATAGACCCTAGGGCTTTTCGACCCATGCTTCCCCTTCCAAATTGAGGGGCTCGGAGCGGCCACCGGCTCCGGGTGGCGGCCGCTCGGAGGTTTTGGTCTTCACCATTTGCCGCAGTGGGGAGAGCTTCCTCCCTCGAGACAACGCTTCTTTTCCGGCCTGCCTCCCTATGATGCACCCCAACCGCTTGGACACGATCTCCGAAACCCTCCTCATGGGGCCGGGTCCTTCCCTGGTTCCGCCGGAGGTGTACCGGGCCCTGTCGCGCCCCACCATCGGCCACCTGGATCCCCGCTTCATTGCCCTGATGGACGAGATCAAGGAGATGCTCCGGACCGTCATGGGCACCCGCAACGAAGTGACCCTCCCCTTGAGCGGGACGGGTTCCGCAGGAATGGAAGCCGCCTTCGTGAACCTGGTGGAGCCCGGCGATCCGGTGCTGGTGCTGGTGAATGGTGTCTTCGGTACTCGTATGGTGGATGTGGCCTCCCGCCTGGGAGCCGACGTAGACCGTCTGGACTTCGAGTGGGGCACGCCGGTGGTGCCGGAGGCGGTGGCCGGAAAGCTGGCGGAGAGGTCCTATCGGCTGGTGGCCGTGGTCCATGCCGAGACCTCCACGGGGGTCAGGAACCCTGTGGAGGCCATCGGCGAGCTGGTGAAGCCCACCGGAGCCCTCTACCTGGTGGATGCCGTGACCAGTCTGGGGGGGATGGCGGTGGAGGCCGACGCGTGGGGAGCGGATGTGGTCTACAGCGGAAGCCAGAAGTGTCTCTCGTGTCCGCCGGGGCTGGCCCCCTTCACCGTATCGGAGCGGGCCATGGAACGGATCCGCTCCCGGACGCGGAAGGTTCCCAACTGGTACCTGGATGTGGGTCTTCTGGTGGGCTATTGGGCCGGCGGTACCCGGGCCTACCACCATACGGCGCCCATCAACATGCTCTACGGCCTCTACCAAGCCTTGCGCCTGATCCTGGAGGAAGGGCTGGAGACCGTTTTCCAGCGGCACCGACAAGCCCACGCCCTCCTGGTGGAGGGGCTGGAGGCCATGGGGCTGGAAATGCTCGTAGAACCGGCGTGGCGGCTCCCCATGCTGAACGCCGTCAAGGTCCCCGCCGGCGCAGACGAGGTCCGGGTCCGGAGGCGTTTGTTGGAGGAGGAAGCCATCGAGATCGGGGGAGGGCTGGGGCCTTTGGCCGGCAAGATCTGGCGAATCGGACTCATGGGGCACACCGCCCGGCCGGAGAGCGTGGAAAGGGTGTCGGCGGCGCTGAAGAAGAGCTTGTAGGACCGCGCGGCGCCAGCGTGAGGGTCGGTAATCCTGCGCCTAAGGTCACCGCCGATAGGCTGCGAAGTGCTGTTTGAGGCGCCGGATCTCGGCGGGGGTCCATCCCGACGGTTCAGTCAAGGCGATCCAGGCATCGATATAGTGAGCCGGGCTGAAGTTGTGCCCGAAGCCGAGGGGCGCCGCCTCAGCACCCACCGCCATATCCGCGGCCAGTTGGACCATGGTGACGATCGGATACCAGCGCAGGCTGGGAAGAACGTCGGGCGCGCGGGCTCCCCGGAGCCACTCCGGCTCCCGATAGAAGGCGCTGGTGGCGAAGAAGGTGAAGGGATCGCTGCCGTATTGCAGGTACAGGATGCGGAAGGGCCCCCAGGGCTTGTCGGGGGGCTCGGCCATCCCCCATTGGTTCATAAAGCGCACCACCGAGCCGTCCCCGAAGCGGGGGAGCCAGGCCGGGGAGGCCGGATCCCGTTCCGCCGTGACATGTCTCCAGGTGGGGCTTCGGAAGGGGGGACCCACCCACAGGGCTCCCTGGATGGGGTCGCCCAGGATGTCGTAGAGGGAGAAGGAGAGGTCGGAGAGCTGGGCACCGAGACTCAGGCCGAAGAGATACAGTTTGGGCCGGCCCTCCTTGGGCAGCAGCGTCCAAGCCTGGTAGACCTCTTCGAAGAGGGCCCGGGCCGCCTCCACACCGTAGCCGCCGTGGCTGAGGAGGGCCAGGGGGCTCGGCAGGTAGGAGTACTGGACGGCTACGCTGGCGATATTCCCCCGGTGCAGAAATTCCAAGGGGTCCAAGGCGGCAGGATCCACCCATCCCGTACCCGTGGGGGTCACAAGAAGCAGGACTTCCCTGGCGAAGGCACCTACCCTACGAAGTTCCTCCACAGCCAGGCGAGCCCGCTGGCGGGGGGTTTCGGCGGCGTTCAGACCCACGTAGACCCGCAGGGGCTCCATGGCTGAAGTCCCCAGGAAAGCGGCAAGATCCTCGGCCGAGGGTCCGGACGACACGAACGCTCTCCCCTGCCGGCCGATGTCTTCCCACCGAACCAGGGAGGCTGAACTTCCCGTCTTGAGGGGGTTGTCCGGCGGGGCCGTCTCGGGGTGCAGCACGGCATCGATCTGCCGGTAGGAAGCATCCAGGGTGCGGAGGATCCACGCGAAGATCACCCCGTTGCCCAGGGTCCAGGCCAGAGATCCGGTCAGGGCCAGGCCAGTGAGGAGGGCCAAACGCCGGGGAAAGACCGGCCGGAGGCGTTGGGCAAAGAACAGCGCCACCTTCCGGAACTGCCAAGCCGCCGTGTGGAGGAGGGCGAAGAGGCCGAGGGCCACCCCGGCCACCGTCAAAGGCCGGATGTCTTCCACCGGATCCATGCCCATGAGGGCCCGCAAGTCGTTCTGCCAAGCGGTAGCCCTGACGAGGAACCCCACGGCTACGGCCGCACAACTGGCGCTCAAAACTACGATGGCGGCCCGCCGGTGTCTGGGGCGAGGGGAAGGCAACTCCAAGAAGGACCATATCCACTGGGCCAACCGGCCTGCGGCATAGCCCAGGGTCAGAGAAAGCCCCGAGACGACCCCCTGGAAGACCACCGGCCTGGGGACCAGGCTGGGGGTAAGGGAGAAGGCGAAAAACAGG
>JAUQOX010000260.1 GCA_030550695.1 Gemmatimonadota bacterium
GTGATCAGCGTCGAAGGGACACCGGCCGCCAGCCGCGAACCGGCCCCCACGGGCCTCAAGAGAACGGTAAGGACCCGGCCTGGCAAGATCCTCAGGGTCGGGCCCCAGCCGCCCGGCATAGGAAAAGCCAGGGGCCCGCGCCGGCCCACCGGCTGGTGATTGGGGCGAGGCCGGAGGGACGTCAGTCGGAATGGAGTTGGATCCGGGGGAGGGCCACGATGAGTAGGGTGGCCAGGGGCCCCAGGAGCAGGGACCCCAAGAACCAGCCGGGGGCGCTCCTCCCCTTTCCCTGGGCCAGCCCCGCGTTGATGAGGGCCAGGGTACCCCATCCTACCGCGTACTCGCGCTCCATTTCGTGCTCCTTGGCCTGGGTGGTCCAGCTCTCGTCGCAGCCGTTCCTCAGCCTGCTGCTCCGGCGACCGCGAACTTCACCGCATCTTTCCCCTCCCCCTTGACCTCGTACATGAGGTCGTCGGCCATGCGCACCAGTTCCTGGCTGGGGTGAGACACTCCCTCCACCAGCAAGGCCTCCACGCTCAGCGTTACCGGCCATCCCGCTTCCTGCATGGCCTCGGCGATCTTCCCGCGGATCTTTTCCACCACCCTTTCCGCGGCCTCCCGGTCGGTCCCCGGGAGGAGAAGGGCGAACTCGTCGCCCCCGAGCCTGGCCACCCAATCCGGCTTCCGGAGGTTCGCCCGCAGGGTGTCCGCCACCCGCCGAAGCACCCGATCGCCCGTGGCGTGCCCGAAGGCATCGTTCACCGCCTTGAAGTTGTCCAGGTCCAGATAGGCCAGAACCAGCGTATGCCCGTAACGCGCAGCCCGCGCCACCTCGATTTCCAGCAGCTCGTAGAAGAGCCGGGCATTGACGGCACCGGTGAGGGAGTCCGTGCGGGCCAGCTTCTTCTCCAACTCCAGCCTTTCCCGCAAACCCGCCAGCAACAACCCCGTGACGAGAAAGAAGCCCAGTCGGATCAGGGTGTTCCAGCCGTAGAAGAGCGGATGGGAATAGACCCGCCCCGCCGTGACCTCCGCCGTGAACCAGGCCAGAGCCGAAACGAGGGACGAGGCCACGGCCATCCCCCTGCCACCCATCCAGGTCGTCAGGGCGATAGGCAACAGGTAGAAGAGGGAGAACGAAAGTTCGTACCCTGTGAGCCAGTCCAGGTACCCCACACAGCCAAGGAGGGCCAGCCCCAGGGGAATCCAGACCTTCCGGCCTTGCCGCTCGATGGCGGAGAGCAGGTTCACTCTTCGTCGCATCCTCTTGCTGTCGAACACCCGACCCTATTCGGGCAAAGCTACTTCCGGCGGCGGCCCTCCGGCCAGCCTTGTGCACAGACGTGCCTGCCCTTGCCTCCGGGTTGGCCGGGGGCCGGGCCGCAAAGAAGCCTGCGGCCGGTCTTCTACGCCGAGGTGGATCCCCCCTCAGAGCGGAGTCAGGGGTACCCCGAGGTCGGGCGAAAAGCCGCCGTCTACAGCCGCCTCCACATCCACCGGAGGAGCCACCCGCCCACGGCCAACGCCAGACCCATCCAGAGAACGCCCCACACCAACGTAGGGATTCCCGTCATCTCCCCGAGCACCGCCGCATCGGAGCGCAGGTGAGGACGATCCAGGATGTCGCTCTTGATGTCCAGGATGGCGTAAAGCACGGAGGTGAGACCCAGGCCCAAGAGAACGGCCCGATGGGCCTGGGTGCTGAAATACCGGGCCACCGCCAAGAGACCGGCTCCGAACGTCAGACCGAAAACGAGCCCGAACCAGCTCCGGACAAAGCCCACCGTGAAGAGCACCACGGCCACCCCAAGGCCCCCCACCAGCCACCGCGGACGGGGGCGGCGGAGAAACGCCAGGAACACCAGGGCCGCCCCCCAGAGCAGGCTCCCGAGATACCCTGCCGAAAGGATCAGGAACCGGTTGCCCCCTCGGGTGTAGGCCACGCCGCCTTGGAAAGGATCCAGGACGATGCGGTCCGCCTGCCCGCCCGTGGCCACGGCGGCCAGGGCGTGGCTCGCCTCGTGGAGCAGCACCACGAAAATCTTGAGGGGATAGACGACCGCGGTGTCCCAGAGGATCCACAGGAGGCAGAAATAGAGGAGGAAACCTCCGAGAAACCGCAGGCGGCGCCGGGTGGAAGGAGTCACGGGGAGCGGGGATTTGAAGGAGGACGAAAGCCACTCGGGACGGCCTGAGAGTGGGGCCTTTTGGGTTTCCGCGCCAGGGTCGGGCAGGTCCCGGGGCCGTTTTGGCCACCCCCACCTTGCCCTACCCCCCTTTCCTCCCACCTTTTTTCCCGGGTCACCGGCCACCCCACCTCATTCGGGAGTGGAAAGTCCCTATGCTCTTTTTGCTGGGCGTTCTGGCCTTGGCCACCCTACTGGCCCCCCCCCTTACCCGTCGGTGGGAGCCGGCGGCCGGGTGGCTCCTGGCACTGGCCCCGGCGGCGGCTTTCGTCCGGCTGGCGACAGCGCTCGGTGAGGTGTCGGGAGGGAACCCTCTCCAGGAGTCCGTATCCTGGGTGCCGGCGCTGGGCGTGGAGATCGCCCTCCGCCTGGACGGTCTTTCCCTCCTCTTCGGCCTCCTCATCACGGGGATCGGCACGCTGGTGATCCTCTACGCCGGAGGTTACCTCCAGGACCATCGCCACCTGGGGCGGTTCTACGCCTACCTGCTCCTCTTCATGACCGCCATGCTGGGGCTCGTGTTGGCGGACGACTTCCTGGCCATGTTCGTCTTTTGGGAGCTCACCAGCCTGGCCTCGTTTCTTCTTATCAGTTTCAAGCACGAGAAACCCGTGGCCCGCCGCGCTGCCCTCCAGGCCCTTCTCGTCACGGGAGGGGGGGGACTGGCCTTGCTGGCGGGACTCCTCCTTCTCGGCACGGCGTCGGGAGCCTGGACCTTCTCCGGGTTGGAGGGCAGCCGGCTGGACGGCCACCCTCTGCATCACGCCATCCTGGGGTTGATCCTCCTGGGGTGCTTCACCAAGTCGGCTCAGGTGCCCTTCCACTTGTGGCTTCCCAACGCCATGAACGCCCCCACCCCGGTCTCGGCCTACCTCCATTCGGCCACCATGGTCAAGGCGGGGGTGTACCTGCTGGCGCGGCTCAATCCGGTCCTCGGGGGGGAAGGGGGTTGGGGGGGGCTCTTGGCGGCTTTCGGCGCCGCCACGGCCCTGGTGGGCGCCTTGCTGGCTGTTCGCCAGACCGACATGAAGCGGCTCCTCGCCTACACGACCGTGGTGGTCCTGGGCCAGCTCACGATGCTGCTGGGGACCGGCACCAACTACGGGCTCCAGGCCTTCGTCATCCTGCTCCTGGCCCACTCCCTTTACAAAGGCGCCCTCTTCATGGGGGCGGGAGCCGTGGAGCAGGCCACCGGAACCCGGGAGATCCCCGAGCTGGGGGGCCTTTTCCGCGCCATGCCCCTCACCGGCGCCGCCATCGGGCTTGCCGCCTTCTCCAATGGCGGCCTACCCCCCTTCTTCGGTTTCATTGCCAAGGAGTTCAAGTACGCCGGGCTCATGGAGATGGGGGCGGTGGGGTGGGGGGTGACCACCGTCATGGTGTTTACCAACGCCCTTCTCTTGGCCTCCGCAGGCCTGGTGTTCCTCCGGCCGTTCTTGGGTCCGCCGACCGGCGCGGCCAGCCGCGCCAGGGAGGTGTCTCCCCCCCTCTGGGTCGGTCCCCTCCTGCTCGCTGTGGGCGGATTGGTGCTCGGATACTGGCACCATTGGCCCGAACGGGCCCTGGTCAACGCGGCCGTACGGGCGGTGGCCGGGGGCCCCGTGGAGGTGAAGCTCTACCTGTGGGGGGGTCTCACGCCGGCCGTCGGGGCGAGTCTTCTCACCCTCCTGCTGGGAGGGGTGTTCTACGCGAACTGCCACGGCTTATGCCGGCCCCCCCAGGGATGGCGGACCCGGTTCCAGGTCAACGGGGACGTCCTTTGGGATCGTGGGCTGGAAGGAATCTTCCGCCTGGCCGGCCTGGCGGCCCGCCCCTTCCAGCACGGGTCCCTCCGCCTCCATCTTGCCCTCCTCGCGGCCGTCGTGGGGACGGTGGCCCTTATGGCCCTGGCCCCCATATCCGGAGGGTCCGTTCCTGGGTCCCGACCCGGTGCCCCCCTCAACCCCGCCGCCCTGGTCGGCTGCCTGCTGGCTTTGGCGGGGGCTGGAGGAGCCGCCCTCATGAGGG
>JAUQOX010000032.1 GCA_030550695.1 Gemmatimonadota bacterium
CCCCCACCCCTTTCCGGTCGCCCACCGAGGCGCCGAACCGGAGCCACCAAGACCCCCCCAGCCCCAGCTCCAGTCCCAGGTCCACGGCGAAGCCCAGGTCCAGCTCCTCCTTGCGGGGATGATCCAACCAGGCGTCCAGGATGAGGCGGGGGGCCAAATACGGCCGGAACTCCACCTCGTCGGCGGAAAGGAGGGTTCCCAGGGAGAGCCCCAGGGGGAGGCTCAACAGGGTGGCATCGCCCACCCCCACCCCCAGCCCCGAAAACCAGGCCACCTCCAGGGGCACCTCGGGGTCCGCCTCACGGTCGCGGTAGGAGGCCAGGCGACCCAGGATGTCCACCCCCCCGAACAGGGTGGCCCCGTCCTTGCCGTCCTCGCCGATCCCCAGGCGGAACCCCACCCGCGTCCCCTTTCCCCAGCTTTCCCACCGCACCAGGGCGCCCAGCCCGGGCCCCGGGTCCACGAGCATCACCGACCACTCCGTGGGACTGATGGGCCCCAGGAGCAGGGGGGACTCCCACGGGGCCTGGCCCAGGGCGGGCCTGGAAGGGGCCATCACGGTCAGAACGACGACGGAAAGCAACCAAGAAACCCGACCCATGTCTCTTGCCTCGTTCGCTGGTGGTGAGCCACGGTTCCGACCATCCAACCTCACCCCACCCGGATGATCTGATCCCTGCGGGTCCCCACGGAGATCATCCGGATGGGGGTTTCGGACACCTCTTCCAACCGGTCGAGGTAGGCCCGGGCCTTGGCCGGCAGGTCCTCCAGGCGGGTGGCCCCGACTGTGGGTTCCTGCCAGCCGGGAAGGGTTTCGTAGACGGGCTCCACTTGGCCCAGCACCGTCGTGTCGGCGGGAAACTCCCGGGTCTCCCCCTCGGGAGTTCGATAAGCTACGGCGATCCGCACTTCGGGCAGGGTATCCAGCACGTCCAGCTTGGTCACCGCCAAGCCGGTCAGCCCGTTCACCCGGCTGGAGTAACGGGCCAGCACCCCGTCGTACCAGCCGCAGCGGCGGGGCCGCCCGGTGGTGGCCCCGTACTCCGAGCCCAAGTCCCGCACCTTCTGGTCCAGCTCCGGGGGGAAGGCGGTGGGAAGGGGTCCTTCTCCCACCCGGGTGATGTACGCCTTCACCACCCCCAGGACCTCGTGGATCCAGGTCGGACCGATCCCCGCCCCGCAGGCCGCTCCACCCGCCGTGGTATTGGAAGAGGTCACGTAGGGGTACGTGCCGTGGTCGATGTCCAGGGCCGTGCCCTGGGCGCCTTCCAGCAACACCTTCTTGCCGGCCAACAGAGCCTGTTGGATCTCGGAGCCTACGTCCGTGGCCAAAGCCAGCAGGCGCCCGGCCAAGGCGAGGGTCTCCTCCACACAGGATTCAGCATCGCCCAGGTCCTCCACCCCCAGCTCCCGCAGCTTGGCCCGCGTCCGCTCGAGCCCCTCCACGAGGAGCGATCTGGCCCGCTCGGGGTCCTTGAGGTCCACCACCCGGATCCCCCTCCGCGCCACCTTGTCCTCGTACGCCGGGCCGATCCCCCGGCCGGTGGTGCCGATCTTCCGGGCGCTGATCCCTTCCCGGGCCCGATCCAACAGCTTGTGGTAGGGCAAGAGGAGGTGGGCCCGGCGGCTGACCCCTACCCGCCCCTCCACCGACACCCCCCGGGCCTCGGCGGCTTCGTACTCCTTGAAGAACTGCACCGGGTCCAGGACCACCCCGTTCCCCAGGAGGCAACGCTTGCCGGGGTGGAGGATCCCCGAGGGGATCAGGTGAAAGATGAAGGTCTCGTCCCCCACCTGGACGGTGTGGCCGGCGTTGGCGCCACCCTGGTAGCGGGCCACCACATCGGCCTCGGCAGTGAGCACGTCCACGATCTTCCCCTTCCCCTCGTCCCCCCACTGCCCCCCCACCACCACGGTGCAGCGCCCCGACACCTGGGCTCTCACGAACGGACTCACAGTTCCCTCCTGGATGCCGGCACAGGGGGGAATGCGGCGGGCCGGCCGTGGATCTTCGGACCTAGACACGAAAGGCCGCCCCCCGCCGGGGGACGGCCTTTGGTCCATGCATCCTCTGGGAAAAGCTAGGCCCCTGGGGGAGGGGGGTCAAGGCGCCTCCGCCGGCCGGAGGCTGGTCCCGGGGACGGGGCCGGGGGGGCAGGAAGGCAACGCGGCCGAAAGCACCCTCGCCCCACCCATCCCCTGGTCCGGGCCGGGCGCTGCCCCCATCGTTGCGGCCCCCGGCGAGCCCCGGCGCCCGGCCCATCGCCCTGGAGCGCAGACCCCGCCCTCCTCAGGCCCCTGCGAGGAGCCCTGCCCGCACCAGGAGCTCCCGCACTTCTCCCCGGCGTCCTTCCGGAAGGGGGCGGAGCGGGGGGCGCGGCGGCCCTCCCCGGTAGCCCAGCAGGTCCAAGGCCGCTTTCACCCCCCCGATCCCCATCCCGGCCACCAGGTCCTGGTGGAGAGGACCCAACCTCTCCTGGAGCCGGCCGGCTTCCGAAGTGCGTCCGGCCCGATAGGCCTGGAAAAGCCGACCGCATTCCTCCGGAGCCAGGTCCGCGACGGCGACGATCCCTCCCACGGCGCCCACCTCCATCCCGGCGTACAGGTGAGCCCCGCTCCCCACCAGTACGGCGAAGCCCCTGCGGCACTGCCCCACCAGCTCCCCCACCAGCTCCAGCTTCCCCCGGGAGTCCTTGATTCCCACGATGTTCCCGTGGCGGGAGAGTTCCGCCACCAGGCCGGTGGGGAGGTCCAGGGTGCTCATGCGGAGGGGGGCCTGGTACACGATGACCGGCACGGGTGAGGCATCGGCCACGGCCCAGTAGTGTTCCCGGAGTGCCTCGGGGGTCATAGCCCCCCGGTAGTAGGCGGGGGGCTGGACCAAGACAGCCTGGGCGCCGGCCTCCGCCGCGGCCCGACAAAGGCGGATGGTGGCCCGGGTGGACTCAAGGCCCGTCCCGACGCTCAGCACCATGTGGGGCGGCAAGACCTCCCGCGCCACCTCCACCAACGCCACGCGTTCCGCCTCGTCCAAAAGGACACCTTCTCCCGTGGTGCCCGCCAGCACCACCCCCTGGACGGGCGCCCGGGCCCACCGCTCCAGGTTGAAGCGGAGACCGTCCCGGTCCACCTCGCCGGTGGTGGGGTGGAAGGGGGTGGTGACCGGAAGGAACACGCCGCTGAGGTCCATGATCTGCGATCCTTTCCCCGAAAGCCCCGACCCCGCCTCAGTTCCCGAACAGCTTCCCCATCTCGTCGGCCAGGCTGGACTGCTGGAAACTGCTGTCGCCCTGCCCCGAGCTGGAGGCACCGAACACGTTCATCTTCAGGTCGAAATCGGTGGGGTTGTTGGCGTTCTGTTTGGCCACCTCGAAGTCCACCACCCCGGCCCGGACGAGGTCCATGAGGTGCTGGTCGAAACTCTGGGAACCGTAATGCTGGCGCCCTTCCTCGATGAGATCCGGGATCTCGTGGGTACGGGCCGGGTCGCGAATGCAGTCGCGAATGGTGCCCGTCACCACCATGATCTCCAGGGCCGCTACCCGCCCCTGCCCATCCTTCCTGGGGAGCAGACGTTGGCTGATCACCGCTTGCAGGGTTTCCGCAAGACGGATGCGAATGATCTCCTGCTCTTCGGGAGGGAACACCGCCAGCAGACGGGAAATGGTCTGGTATGCGTTCTGGGTGTGGAGGGTGGAGATGACCAGATGTCCGGTTTCCGCCGCCTTCATCCCGGTGTCGATGGTCTCGGCGTCCCGCATCTCGCCGATCAGGATCACATCAGGATCTTGGCGCAGGGCGGCCCGGAGCCCCGTCATGAAGGAGGCGGTGTCCGTCCCCACGTCCCGCTGGGTGATGGAGCTCTTCTGATCCCGATGCAGAAACTCGATGGGGTTCTCCAATGTGACGATGTGTTTCTGATAGTTCATGTTGATATGTTGCACCATCGCCGCCATGGTGGAGCTCTTCCCCGATCCTGTGGCGCCGGTCACCAGGATGAGGCCACGCTCGGCATCACAGATCTTGTGCAGGACAGGCGGCAATTTGAGGTCTTCGAAGGTGGGGACCTCGATGGGGATCGTGCGCATCACGATCATGAAGGTACCGCGCTGGCGGAGGATGTTCACCCTGAAGCGCCCCAGGCCGGGAACGCCCCAGGAGCAGTCGTAGTCCAGGATCTCGTCGATGCGCTGGCGGTCCTGCTCCCTGGGGATGAGCTTGAGGGCCAAGGCTTTCACCTGGTCGGGACTCAACCGCTGCTGGGTCATGGGGATCAGCCTGCCGTGGAGGCGGGCCCGGATCACGTCGCCGGCCTTGATGTGGATGTCGCTGGCCCCCCTTTCCACCGCGGCTTTGAAGATCTCGATCATGCTCCTCGCCCCTGTTCCGGTTGCGGGAAGGTTCCGGTCACCGGCCTGACGGCCGGCGCGGGCCTTACCCCAGGGCCACCCGCCAGTCCAGCCCCATGCGGCTCCTGACCTCGGCCATGGTGCGCCGGGCGATGGCCGAAGCCCGCCGCGCGCCCGCGGCCAGGATCTCCAGAACTTCGTCCTTCCGCTCCCGGTAGTACGCCGCCCGCTCCCGGAAGGGTTCGAACTCCCGGGTGATGGTGTCGGCCAGGATCCGCTTGCACTCTACGCATCCCCGCCGGGCGGTCCGGCACTGCTGGGCGATGTCGTCGAGGCCCACGTCGGGGGGGAAGTGCTCGTGGAGATGGTAGACGTTGCAGACTTCCGGGCGGCCCGGATCCTGCCGGGTCACCCGCTGGGGATCGGTGACCGCGGTGCGGATGCGGGCCCAGATCTCGGGGGCCTCGGCCAAGATCCCCACCGTGTTCCCCAAGGATTTGCTCATCTTCGCCTGGCCGTCCAGGCCCATGACGCGCCCCATCCCGCTGACGATGGCCTGGGGCTCGGGGAAGAACTCTCCGAAACGGGCGTTCCAGCGCCGCGCAATTTCCCGGGTCAGTTCCAGGTGTTGAAGCTGGTCCTCACCCACCGGCACGGCCTCGGCCCGGTAGATGAGGATGTCCGCAGCTTGGAGAATCGGGTAGTTCAGGATGCCGGCGGGCACCGACTCCAGCCGGGAGGCCTTGTCCTTGTATTGGGTCATCCGCTCGAGTTCCCCGACGGGGGTGACGGCGTTGAACAACCAGGCCAGCTCCGTATGCTCAGGAACCTCGGACTGCACGAACAGCGAGCATTTGTCGGGATCGAGCCCCACGGCCAGCAGGCTCACGGCCATGTCGAAGATCCGCTGGGGAAGCTGGCGGGGATCATAGTCCCCGGTGATGGCGTGCTGGTCGACGATACAGAACAGACAATCGTCCGTTTCCTGAAGGGCCACCCATTGACGAAAGGCTCCCAGGTAGTTTCCCAGGTGGGCTTCCCCGCTGGGCTGGACGCCGCTCAACACCCTTCGTTTTTTCGGGACCTTCTTGGTGGGCATGAACCCTCCTCTCCTTCCTTTTCCACTCCATGTGAGGGAGGCGTTAACTTATCGTGCCCCGGCTGAGCCTGGAACCCTTCCGGCAGAACCCTGGCTTTTCCGAGTACCCTTTGCGCGCCGTGGGCGCGAATCGGACCGGTACCTTGTCCTCGACCCCCCTTCCCGCCATGGATCTTCTCCTTGCCGCCGCCCGAGCCGCCGCCCGGGCCGCCGTCCAGGTGCACTCCCGCCATTTCCGCCGGCTGGATCCCGCCGCCGCCTGGGAAAAAGGCCCCAGCGATTTCGTCTCCCAGGTGGACCTGGAGGCCCAGGAAGCGGCCCTGGGCGTCATTCGGGAACGGTTCCCGGGCCACGCCATCCTGGCGGAGGAGACGGGGGTGCAGGGGGTGAGTGGAAGGCCCCCGGACCCGTCCCCCTCTTCCCAGACGGTCGCCACCCCTGGGGGGTCGGAAGGGACGGGGGCGGCGCCCCGAGGTGACCTGAGGGAGACGGGATCCCCCCCCCCAGACCCATCCGGCCGCCTTTGGCCCCCCGACGGGACTCCCCTGTGGATCGTGGATCCTTTGGACGGCACCACGAATTTCCTCCACGGGCACCCCATGTTTGCCGTGTCCGTGGCCGTGGGGCGGCGGGATCCGGCGGCCCGCGCCGGGGGAAAGATCCTGGCGGGGGTGGTGGCGGCAGCGCGCACCGGTGAGGAATGGTGGGCGGTGAGGGGGGGCGGGGCTTGGAAGAGCGGGCTTCCCATAAGGGTGTCGCGGGTGGGCCGGTTGAAGGAAGCCCTGGTGGGAACAGGCTTTCCCTTCAAGGAGCCGAGCCTGGTCCCCCGCTACCTCGGGCAACTCGGCAGGGTCCTGGTGGCTTCGTCGGGGGTGCGACGGTGCGGATCGGCGGCCCTGGACCTCTGTTACGTGGCCGAGGGGATCCTGGACGCCTTCTGGGAGGAGGCCTACCTGAGTCCCTGGGATGTGGCCGCAGGATCCTTGATCCTGGAAGAGGCGGGGGGGGTGGCCCTCCGCTTGGACGGCACCCCCCTCGACCTCCGGGACGGGTCTGTGTTGGCCGCGAACTCACCCGCCCTGTTGGAAGAGTTGGGGCGGGTGGTGGCGGGAAAAGGGTTCGACCTGAACCCCTAGGCCCGTCCCGTTCCTCGGGGGGCCCCGCCTCCCGGGGGCGGGACGGGACCCGTTTTCCTCAGTTTTCCGCCTTGATGGCGATCTTCTTGCTCTTGGCCTCGGGGGCCTTGGGCATCTCCACGTAGAGAATCCCGTCCTTGAAGTGGGCGGTGATCTCGTCGGTCTTCACCGTGCGGGGGAGCGTGAACTGCCGCTCGAAGGACCCGTAGCAGCGCTCCCACACGTGGTAGCGCCGGTCTTCCTTCTCCTCCCGCTCCTCCTTCTTCTCGCCCCGGATGGACAGGACGTTGTTCTCCACCTCGATCTCGACGTCGTCGATGCTCATCCCCGGAAGCTCTGCGGTGAGGATGAGGGCGTCTTTGGTCTCCTCCACGTTCACCGCGGGAGTCCAGAAGGGACGGGTGCTGGCTTCACCGGGGAACGCGGCCCCGAAAAGACGGTTCAGACGGTTGGTCATCTCCTCGAGTTCCTGCCAGGGAGAGAGGAACGGAGTCCGACGGGTATAGCGGGTGATGGCCATGACACTCACCTCCTGTTCTGGGATCCTCGGGGGATCCGATGGTCGGTGCCGGGTCAACCGAGAGCCCCAGGGCCCTTGCCGCCTGGCCCGGCGTCGTTTCTGCCCCCTCCCTCCAGCAGGAGGCGTGCCAGGACCGACAGCCTTCTGATCTGCCAAATTGAATCACAGCAAGGATTTACCGACTTGGGTCGAAGTCGGAATGGCGGAAGGCGGCGGGGCCGGCGGGCCAAGGCGGAAACCTGTCTGCCAGAGCGGCAGGGAGCTGTTGCGGCTACCGCGACCTTTTCGCCTCCTTCCACAAGGCCAGGGCCAGCCAGGCGGCCCCCAAGGCCGGCTCCCGGGGTCCGGGGTGCAATTCCCCCCCCACCTCCTGCACCACCGGAAGAAGCCAGGGCCGCAACGGTCCCCCTTCCCCCGCCAGCCCCCCGCCCAGGGCCACAGGGAAGGACGAACCCCACGGCTCCCACGCCCGCCCGGCCGCCTCCAGGTGGCGGCGGAGTTCCGCCACCCCCCCCTCCACAAGGCTCCGGGCCACCGGGTCGCCCTTCCCGGCGGCTTCCAGCACCCAGGGGGCCAGGGCGGCCACCTCGCCCCTGGACGCCCGGGCCACCCACGGGATCAGGCCCTGGCTGTCGGGCAATCCCAGCTGGGCCAGCAGGAGGGGAGAGAGGAGGGTGGGCGGACCCCGTCCGTCGGAGGCACGGGCTACCCGCCGGAGGGCCTCCAGGGCCAGCCAATAGCCGCTCCCTTCGTCCCCCAGAAGGCTCCCCCACCCCCCGATCCGGATCTCGCCACCCTCGGGATCCCGGCCCCACAGAATGGAGCCCGTACCTACCATCAAGAGAACCCCAGGGCCGGTGGCGAACACCTCGGCGTGGGCGGCTTCCACGTCCGTCCCCACCCGCACCCGCCCGGCCAGCCCCATCCCTTCCAGGACCTCCTCCACACTTCTTTGGGCCTCCCTTCGGCCCGCCCCCGCCAACCCCACCCAGAGGACCGCCGCCGGCAGATCCGCCCCCGCCGCCCCCCGCACCGCCTCCGCCACGGCTTCTGCGGCCCGGCCAGGTTCCCGGGGGTCCACCCAGGCCGGCCGCCCCTCCCCCCTCCCCGCCACCTGCCCGTCCAGGGTGAGGACCACCACCCGGCACCCGCTCCCACCTCCATCCACACCCACCACCACACCCATCCTCACCCTCCTCCCCTCGCCGTGACCCGGCTCCAACCCCACCCCACAACGAAGGTGACCAGCGTGCCCACCAGGGCGAACCACGGCCACGCCAAGGCCTGGGGAGCCCAGCGCCAGAGCACCGTCACCACCCCGATCCCCACCGCCATCCCCCCGATGGCGCCCCCCTGGGTGGCCCTGGGGGACAAAACCCCCAGGGCAAAGGCCCCCAGCAGGCCGCCATAGACCACCGAGGCCACCCCCAAGGCCACCTCCACGGCCGACGTCCCCCGGCTCAGGGGGATGAAAAGGACGGCCCCGGCGGTGAGGAGCCCGGCCCACAGGAGGGTGAAGGCCTTGCCGGCCCGGAGGATGCGAGCCTCATCCCCTCGGGCGGCCCTGAGGGGTGCCCAAAAGTCGTAGGCCGAGGCCGAAGCCAGCGAGTTGATGGACGAGGAAAGGGACGACATAGCGGCGGCAAAGACGCCCGCCAACAGGAGACCACCCAGGCCGGGGGGCAGTTCCTCCACGATGAAGAGGGCAAAGATCTCGTCGGAGCGGGAAAAGCTGCGTCCTTCGTAGAAGACCCACAGACCCAGACCGACGAGGAGGAACACCAGGAACTGCCCCATCACGGCCAAGGCGCTCCCCACCAACGCCCTTTGGGCGTGGCGGAGGCTCCGGCACGTCAACAAGCGTTGCACGATAAGCTGGTCGGTCCCGTGGGAGGCCATGGTCAGGAACGCACCCCCCGCCAGACCCGCCCAGAACGTGTACGGCACGCTCGGTTGCCAACGGAAGTCGAAAACCTGGAGCTTCCCGGCCTGACCGGCCCGCTCCCAAACCTCGGCCCACCCCCCGGGGATGGCCAGCTCCAGGACCACCACCGCCGCTACGGCGCCCAAGAGGTAGAGGCCCATCTGGAGGGCATCCACCCAGACCACGGCTCGAATCCCCCCCAGATAGGTGTACACCAGGGTCAGGGCGGCGATGACGGCAATGGAGAGGGGGTACGGCCAGCCGGTCATGAGGGCCAAGGGGATGGCCGTGGCGAAGAGCCGCACCGAGTCGGCCATGAGGCGGGTGATCATGAATACGCCCGAGGTGAAGCGCCGGGCTCCCATGCCGAAGCGCTTCTCGAGGAGGGCATAGGCCGTGGCCAGTTCCCCCCGGTAATAGGCGGGGAGGAGCACAGCCGCCACCACCACCCGGCCCACCAGATACCCCAGGGTGAGCTGCAGGAAGGCCAAGGAGCCCATGTAGGCCACCCCGGGGATGCTCAGGAAGGTGAGGGTGCTGGTCTCGGTGGCCACCACGGAGAGCATGACCGCCCCCCAGGGGAGTTCCCGGTTTCCCAGGAAGTAGTCGGTGCCCCCCTTTTGGCCCCGGCCCAGCCAGGCTCCCCAGAAGGTGACTCCCAGGAAATACGCGAAGAGGACCACGTAATCCAGGGACACCAAGGGGCTCATGTGCCGCCCCCCAGGGACGCGGTAGGCACGCCGGAGGGCTCAACCCTCCTTCCGCCCTGTTCCACCACGTAGGCCTCCATGGCGTAGTAGGCCGGCAGACCCAAGCGGGCCAAGAGGTCGGCCGTTCCCCGGTTCCGATCCTCGGTGCGTTCCCAGAATTCTCTTTCGTCGGGGCCCGGGAAGGGGGCCTTGTCCTTTTGCGACTGATGCTTGAAGATGGCCAAGATCTTGCGACGGAGTTCCCCTTCCGAAAGGGGCACCAACACGGTAGCTTCGGCCACCGACCACTCCTGCCAAGCCCCACGGTACAGCCAAAGCTCGGGTTCCGGTCCACGGTAGGCGGCCAAGGCCTTCCTCACCGCCGCCAGGCACATCCGATGGGTACCGTGGGGATCCGACAGATCACCTGCGGCGAAGACGATCTCCGGGCGGGTCTCTTCGAGGACCCGCAAGGTAATCTCCACATCCGCCGGCCCGATGGGATCCTTCCTCACCTTGCCCGTCTGATAGAAGGGGAGGTTCAGGAACCGTGCGGTATCGGCCCCCAGTCCCACGCTCTCCAGGGCCGAGACCGCTTCCACCTCCCGGATGACCCGCTTGAGGTTCTGGACCTCGGGCAGGTCCACCTCCCCGGGCTTCTTGCGGGCCAGAGCCTCGCGGATCCTCTGCACGGTATCCCGAACATCGCCGGTATCTCCCCCCAATACCGCCTCGCCCCGCTCCAGGAAATCCAGATAGCGGCGCACCTCGTGATCGAACACGGCGATATTCCCCGAGGTCTGGTACGCCACCGTGATCCGGTTCCCGTTCTCCACCAGTTTGCGAAGGATCCCCCCCATGGAGATCACGTCGTCGTCGGGGTGAGGACTGAAGACCAGGACTCTGCGCCCCGAGGGAAGCTTGCTCTTGCCCCGGATCTTGGAGATGAGCCGGTTGAAGACCTCTCCGTTGATGGGGCCCGCGGACCCGTAGCGGGCCACCAGGGAGCTCAGGTGGTGATCCCGGTAGTCCCGGGTGGACAGCCGCAAGATGGACTTGCCCACCCGCAGGCTCAGCCAGATCACGGCTTCGGTCTCCAGGGCCGGATTCCAGCTCACCTCACCCAACAACCACGGCGTGGCCACCCGGGTCAGCTCAGAGGCCGCGGCCCGGTCCAGGTACACGGTGACCGCCGGGTGGGTCTGGAGGTAGGTGGCGGCCACGTCGGGGTGGATGTCGCCCTCCACGGCCCTTTTCACGATGGCGGCCTTGTGCTCGCCGGTGGCGATGAGGACGATCTCCCTGGCCTCCAGGATGGTGGAGATCCCCATGGTGATGGCCTCCAGGGGGACGTTCTCCTCGCCGAAGAAGTCCGCTGCCGCGTCGGCCCGGGTGATGGCGTCCAGGAACACCAGGTGGGTGCGGGAATGGCGGGGGGTGCCGGGCTCGTTGAACCCGATGTGCCCTGAGCGGCCGATTCCCAGGAGAAGGAAGTCTATGCCCCCCGCCGCCCGAATGGCCTCCTCGTAGGCGGCGCAGTGGGCAGGGACCTCGGCCCTGGGCACCGTGCCGTCCGGGATGTGGACGTTCTCGGGGGGGATGTTCACATGGTCGAAAAGGTTCTCCCACATGAACCGCACGTAGCTCTGGGGGCTCTGGGGGTCCATGGGGTAGTACTCGTCCAGATTGAACGTCACCACGCGGGAGAAGTCCAGGCCCTCTTCGCGATGCATGCGGATCAGCTCCCGATACACCCCGATGGGGGTGGATCCGGTGGCGAGGCCCAAAACCGCAGTCTGCCCCCGGGCATTCTTCTCCCGGATGAGGTCGGCGATCCGTCGGGCCACCAGACAGGACAAGACCTCGTGGTCGTCCTGGACGACCACGGGCAAACGCTCTTTGCTCTCCAGCATGGCAGATCCTCAGGGTTACCGGCGTGCGGAGGAAGGGGCATCGCGCTCCCGCCGAAAAACCGGCCGGTCGGTCACGGACAGGGCTACGGCATCGTGGACGGCCCGCCGCAAGGACACGTGCTTCTGGTTCTCCCGGGTGGGGTTGGTCCTGGAGGTTAGGAGGACCACGAAGAGGTCCAACTCCGGATCGATCCAGACGGAGGTGCCGGTGAATCCGGTGTGGCCGAAGGCCCGGGAGGAGAGGTAGTCCCCCGCGGAAGACATCCCGGAAGGCGTATCCCAGCCCAGGGCCCTGGAGGAAGAAGCGTCGTGGCGACGCGTGAACAGCTCCACCGTGGCCGCCTCCACCAGGCGGACCGCCTCCGGCCGAGGCCGGGAACAGGGCACACCGCTCCCCGCCTCGCCCGTGCAGGGCGCCACAGTTCCCCCGCTCAAGAAAAGCTGGGCCAGCACCGCCAGATCCCGGGCCGAGGAAAAGAGGCCCGCATGGCCCGCCACGCCCCCCATGGCGTAGGCGTTCTCATCGTGGACCGCTCCGTGGACCTGCATCCTCCGCCAGGTGGTGTCCCGCTCCGTGGGCGCGATACGGGGCAGCAGGTCGGAGGGAGGGGCGAAGCCGGTATCCTCCAGGCCCAAGGGGTCCCACACCCTCTCCTGAAGGAAGCGATCCAAAGGCTTGCCTGTAAGCTCCTCCATGAGGAAGGCCAGGGTCATCATGCCGAGGTCGGAATAGACCGTGGAATCCCCCGGGTTGTAGTCCAGGGGAAGATCCCCGATGGCCTTTCGGTAGGCCTCCCTTCCCGCCATGTCCCGGAAGAAGGTCCGGAAGGGAGGAAGTCCTGCCCGGTGGAGCAGGAGGTGGCGCACCGTCACCCGGCTCTTTCTGGGGTCTCCTCCGCCCCACCAGGGCAGGACCTCGACCACCCGCCGATCCAGATCCAAGACCCCTTCCTCCACCAGAAGCATCGCCGCCGTGGTGGTGGCGGCCACTTTGGTGACCGAGGCGAGGTCCCAAAGACTGGCGGGGGTGGCGGGGGGGGCGTCGTCCGGGCCGGCCCCCCCCCGCCCCCCCGGGGGGGGGGCGCCCCCTTGGGCCCCCCCGGCCCGGCCCCACCCCCGGGGGGGGGGGGCGGGGGGCGCGTCGTCCCGCCAGTCCAGTTTGCCGTAGCCCCGCAACCGCACCAACCGCCCGTGGCGACCCACCGCCAGGGCTGCCCCCGGCGACGCGGAGTCCGCCAGGGCGGCAAGGAGGAGGGAGTCCACCCGGGCCAGACGAGCGGCCTCCATCCCCACCCCCGAGGGATCCACCTCCAAGGGGGAGGCCGTCATGCCCCCCACCTGCTGGCACAGGGCCGCCCAGGAGACCCCTTCCGTCAGACGAAGACACTGGGCCCGGGATTCTTCCGGTCGGGTGGCATAGGGGTCTCGGGACGGCGCCACCGGGGTTCGGGGATCCGTAGGGACCCCGCCTCCCTCGGGGGCCGCCGCCACCCGGGCCGGCGCCCATCCCGGCGCCGGTCCCCTACCCCCCTCCGCCTCCCGCTCCAGGCCTTCCCCCGCCCGATGGAAGGGAGGCAAGGAAATGGGAAGCCGTCCCGTCACGGGGATTTCCCCCAGGAGGGCCCGGGCCGCGGCCCGCTGGGACACCTCCTGGGGGCCCCAGGCCAACAGGTAGGTGCCCACCGAGGGAAAGGCGCTCAGCAGATAGGGGTTCCCGAAGGAGACCACCACGGTGGGGCGCCGGCCCGCCGTCTCCTCCACCCAGCGGGCCAGGGGTTCCACCACCGCCACCTCCCCGGCCCCCGACCGGGGAGGCACGAAGATGCTCACCACCACCAGGGTAGCCGAGGCCGCCACCCTGGCCAGCTCCTCGTAGGCCGACGGGGGGCTTTCCGGGGTGAACCGAAGGGTCCGAAAGCGAAGGAACGCCCCACCCAGGGCCGCCGCCAGCGCCCGGCCGGCCACCAGGTCGTCCGCCCGGGCATAGACCACCTGGAGCACGTCGGGGTAGCGCCGAACCTCCAGGGGCAGAAGTCTTTCCCGATCCCGAGGAAGGGTAAGGGAGCGGGCCGCGGCCAGCTCGGCGAAGTCCGTGTGGGCTCGGATCCCCACCCGATGGTGGATCTTCTCCAGATCCACCCGTCGCACCTGATGGAGCCCCACCCGGGCCTTGGCCTCCAGGACTCTGCGGGCCGACACCCAGATGCGCTCCCGGGAAAGACGACCCGAAGCCACGGCAGCCTCCACCGCCCTGGCCGTCTCCCGGACATCCCCAGGAGCCAACAGAATATCCGCGCCAGCCTCAAGGGCCAACACCGCCGCCTCACCAGCCCCGTAGTGGTCTGCAATGGCCCGCATGCTCAGGGCGTCGGTAAGGATGATTCCCCCGAAACCCATGCGGCGGCGGAGGAGCTCGGTGAGGAAAAAGGCCGAGAGGGTGGCAGGCGGTCCCTCGGGCCCCAATAGGCGGGGCACGGCCACATGCGCCGTCATGATGGCGTCCACCCCGGCCTCTACGGCCCGCCGGAAGGGGACCAACTCCACGGCTTCCAAACGTTCCATATCCGCATCCACCACGGGAAGCTCCACGTGCGAATCGCTGCGAGTATCGCCGTGCCCGGGGAAGTGTTTGGCCGTGGTGAGGACACCGCCCTCCCGGGCTCCTGCCAGATAGGCCACACCCAACCGGGCCACCAGGAGGGGGTCCTCTCCGAAGGAGCGGGTGTTGATGATGGGGTTGGCGGGATTGGAGTTCACATCCAGGACGGGGGCGAAGTTCAGATGCACCCCTACAGCCCTGGCCTCCAGGGCCGTGATCCGGCCGTATTCCCGGGCAAAGGACTCCTCGCCGATGGCCCCGAAAGCCATGGTGGGGGGAAAGGCCGTGCCTCCCCCTTGGGGGAGAAGGCTCGGGAGGGCATAAACGTGGTTGATCCGCATCCCCGGGCCCCCGCTTTCGAAGTCGGAGGCCACGAGCAGGGGAATCCGCGCCCGATCCTGGAGAAGGTTCAGCTTGGCCCCGTAGGAATGGGGCAGACCGATGCTGATGACCACTCCCCCGATGAGCCCTTCCTCGACGTAGCCCAGAAACTCCTCCATTTCCGGGCCGTCGGCCGCAGCATAGGCGCCGCTCATCCAAGGCATGATGAGCTGGCCCACGGCCTCCCGGACCGACAACGAGGCGAGCGTCCTTTCCACCCAGGCGCGGCCTTCGGGGTCCGGCTCGGGAAGGAGCAGGGGGACCTGGCCTGCGCTCACCTCCCGCGGGGGCGAGGGCACCACCCCGCCGGGGGTCCGGGGGACACAGGAGGCCAGCCCGAGGGCCCCCAGGCCCAGCCACAGGCAGAGTCTCCCCCCCCTGCCGCTCCCCTTCCACCGCCGACTCGTCCGGCCCCTCGCCAGCTTTGCGGCCCGCGGGCGGGCCCACCCGTCACCGGGGCAAGCCAGAGCCCGACCTTGGCGGAGCCTTCCTCCGGCATCCCTGCCCTTCCCCTGGCCGAGCCGCCCCTTGCTCGGGCGGCTCTCAGACCCCGGGACCCCGAACCTCGCTGTCATCTGGCATCTCCCCCCTCAACTTGAGGTCCACCCTTCGCCGGAAGCTGGATCCCGTCCCCCACCCGAAAGTGCGGCGGAATCCGGGTAGGGGTGCGGCCCTGAAGGGGGATCTCCCCCAGCAGGGCTTTCACCGCGGCCCTCTGGCTGGCTTCCGTGCCGCTCCAGGCCAACAGGTACGCCTGGACCTCGGGGAACTCCCGGTACAGATAGGGATTCCCGAAGGAGATCACCGCATGGGGTACCCGGAGGCGGGCCAGGCTCCGGAGGAAATTCGCAGTCTCCTGGGGAATGGCGATCTGGCCCGAGTAGGAGACGGTGGTGACATACAGGGAAACCACCACCAGGTCGGACTCCCGGGCCCGGGCCAGCAGGGCGTCGTAGCCGCTCCCGGGGGTGGAAGCATCCACCTCCGCGGTGGTGAGCCGCGGATAATAAGAACGGAGGGCCGCGTTGAAGGTGCGGCCGGCCAGGAGATCGGTGGTCCGCCGGAAGGTCACCGACAGGACCCGAGCAGTGCGGGTACCCAGCAAAGGCAACAGGTTTCGCTCGTTCCGGAGGAGGGTGATGGAGCGATCCGCCACCTCCTGGGCCAGGGAATCGTGGGCAGGAATTCCCACCTTGCGGTGGACCTCCTCCAAAGGAACGAGCCGGGATGCGTGGAGACCCAGCCGTTCCTTGGCCTCCAGGATCCGGCGCACCGAGCTGTTCAGGCGTTCCTCGGAGATCCGCCCCCCCCGCACCGCCGCCAACACCGCATCCCGGGCCGCCCGGAGGTCCGGGGGCATGAGGAGGATATCCGCCCCGGCCTCCAAAGCCCGCACCGCCGCTTCTCCCCGCAAGTAGCGTCGGTCCACGGCATACATGTCCAAGGCGTCGGTGAAGAGGAGGCCCTGGAAACCCAACTCCTCGCGGAGCAGGCCGGTCAGAACTTTTCGGGAGAGGGTGGCCGGAAGAAGGGAATCCTCGGTCAGGCCGGGCATGGCCACGTGGGCCGTCATGATGGCCCCCAGCCCCTGCGCGATGGCCGCCCGGAAGGGCACGAGTTCCACGGAATCCAAGCGGGCACGGCTGACCCGGATGACCGGGAGATCCAGGTGGGAGTCGGTTTCCGTGTCGCCGTGGCCCGGGAAGTGCTTGGCCGTGGCCAGGGCCCCCGCCTCCTGGATCCCCCGGACCAGGGCTGCGCCCAGCCGGGCCACTTCCCGAGGGTCCTCCCCCAGGGAACGGATGTTGATGATGGGGTTCTCCGGGTTGTTGTTGACATCCAAGACCGGCGCAAACGGCACGTGCACCCCCAAGGCTCGGGCCTCCACCCCGGTGACGTATCCGACCCGGTGGGCCAGACCGGCGTCGCCGGTGGCCCCCAGGGCCATCATGGAGGGAAACTCCGTGGCCCCTCCCAGCACGATGGGCCCCGGCACATAAACGATCCCCCGGAAGCGGAACCCCGCCCCCCGCTCCAGATCCGCCGCCACCAGAAGGGGCAGGCGGGCCCGGGCCTGGAAGTGGTTCAACTTGGCCGCCACCTCCATGGGAGAGCCCACCGACACGATCACCCCCCCCACCCCGAGCTCCTCCACCGCCTCCACCATGCGCCGGTGGGCCGGACTGCCCTCGGGAGCGAAGTCCCCCAACACGAAGGGCATGAGGAGCTGGCCCACCTTCTCCTCCAGGGTCAGGGACGCCAACACCGAGTCCGCCCATGCCCCCCGGGGCCGGGACGGCGTCGGGGGAATCGGGGGCGGGGTGCGGGGGGCCTCGGGAGGCCGCGTCGGGGCCGCAGCCTTCACGGTGTCGGCCACCGGGGGCCTCGGGGCCTCGGCCGGCGGCCGCGGGGGGGTCTCCCGGCCAGGGGGGGAGGGGCGCTGGGGAGTGCCTCCAACCCAGCCCCCCGTGCAAGCCGCCCCGGCCAGGACCAGGGCCGCGACCAGCCCAAGGCCCCAGGGCTGCCCGCCGGAGACACGGCCCCCTCCCCGAAGGGGACGGAACGTACCACGGGACCGGGGGCCGAAAGGGACAGGTCTTTGCCGAAGGGCCGGGCAATCCCCTTCGGCGGAGCCGGTACGCGCAGGTAACGACACAGCTTCGCTCCTTCCTCGGGCCCGCCTCCGGCCGGGCAGGCTCGTTGACGGAAGGGAGGGAGGGGCCGATGTTCCCAGCGGGATGGGCCGAGGTCGGCTTTCCGCCTGGGTTTCTGCCGGAACCCGGGGGACCGGCGGAGA
>JAUQOX010000261.1 GCA_030550695.1 Gemmatimonadota bacterium
GGGAAGGGTCCTCCGGAAGGGGTGGGACGGGGACCGCTATGTGCTTCTCCGGGGAAGGGGGGGGGAGGAAGGGTTGGTATGGGCGGTGGTTTGGGACTCGGCGGAGGAACGGGACCGGTTTCTGGACGGACTGCGGCCTGCCCTGGGCCGCCTGGGGGACGGCGCGGAGCTGGAGGCCCTGGACGTGGGGGGGCGACCGGCCATCCTGCTTCGGGTAGGGCCCGCCGGACAGGCCCCGGTCCAAGTGGAACTCGGGGGGGAAGGCTGAGGGGAAGACGGTGCTCCTGGAAGAAACGATCCACGTCCATGCGGGAGGGCGGGCCCGGGGCTACCCCATCCGGGTGAGGAGCGGGATCCGCCGGGCCCTGCCTCAGATGATTCCCGCCCATGCCCGGGCCCACCGGTATGCGGTGATTGCGGATGAGGCGGTGGCGGAACTCTACGGGAGGGAAGTGGCGGACGGGCTCCGGAGGGAAGGCAAGGAGGCCCATCTCTTCACCTTCCCGCCGGGGGAGGCTTCGAAAAGCCGGGGCCAATGGCAAGCCCTCACCGATGCCATGCTGGAGGCGGGCTTCGGGCGGGATTCGGCGGTCGTGGCCGTGGGGGGCGGGGTGACGGGAGATCTGGCGGGCTTCGTGGCCGCCACCTTCATGAGGGGGATCCCGCTGGTCATGGTCCCCACCTCGCTGGTGGCCATGATCGACTCGTCGGTGGGGGGAAAGGTCGGGGTAGATGTCCCCCACGGCAAGAACCTGGTGGGGGCCTTCCACCCCCCCCGGTTGGTGGTGGTGGACCCCGAGGTGGCCGTGACCCTCCCCAGGGCGGAGCGGGCCCAAGGCCTGGCGGAAGCCGTCAAGCACGGGGCCATCCTCGATCCGGTCTACCTCGCCGACCTGGAAGACGACATCCCCTGTGTGATGAACGGCGAGGTGCGGGCCACCGCCCGGGTGGTGGTTCGATCCATCGAGATCAAAGCCGACATCGTGAGCAAGGACGAGCGGGAGTCGGGGCTCAGGCAGGTCTTGAACTTCGGCCACACCCTGGGACACGCCCTGGAGGCGGCCTCCGGGTATACCGTCCCCCACGGGAGCTGCGTGGCATTGGGGATGGTCCTGGAGGCCCGCCTGGGGGAACGGCTCGGGGTCACGGAGCCGGGCACGGCCGACCTTCTGGCCCGCTTGGTGCGCCTTCTGGAGCTGTCCCTCTCTTTGCCCCCGGGACTCGATCCCGAGGAGGTTCTGGCCTTCACCCGCTCCGACAAGAAGGGCAGGGCGGGGCGTCCGCGGTATGTCCTCCTGGCGGCGCCGGGGCGGGTGGCGGGGAAGGGGGAGGAGTGGGCACGGGAGGTTCCCGAGGAAACGGTCCTGGAGGTCCTACGGGAAGCGGCGTTCTAGGCTGGGGCGGTTTGACCGGAAGGGGTGGGGGTTTTCATATTTCGTCCTCTGTGTCACCACCCCGGATGAGGGCCATGCCGCCGGACGAGGCGAATCGAGGACTTACCATTGCCGAGGCGCTTGCCCAACGGGTCCGACGGGATCCGGAGGCGCCCTTTCTCCTGCTCGAGGGCAGATCCGTATCCTTCGGAGAGGTGGAAAGGCAGGCCGAGGCCCTCGCGGCGGCTCTCTACCACCTGGGCATCGAGGCGGGCGACCGGGTGGGTCTGATCCTGCCCCCCTGTCCCGAGTTCATCGTCTCGTTGTTTGCCGCGGCCAAGCTGGGGGCCGTCATCGTGCCCCTCAATCCCCGCCTTACCCGGCCGGAACTCCAATACATGCTCCGGCACTCGGAAACGGTGGTGGCCGTGACGGTGGAGGAGCACCAGGGGCAGGATTACCTGGCCCTGTTCGACGAACTCCTCACCCACCTGCCGGACCTCCAGTACGTCGTGACGGTGGGGGAGGAGGACCTCTGGTACGACGACCGGATTTTCCAATTCGAGGACCTGGTTTCCGCGGGGGCCGGGAAGGCCTATCCCGCTCCTGTGGTGGATCCCCGCACGGAGACCTTCGCCCTCCTCTACACGGCGGGTACCATGGGGAAGCCCAAGGCGGTGGAGCTGTCGCACGGGAACCTCCTGGAGGTGGCGGCGGCCACGGCCCGGGCCTTGGAACTGGGACCCCAGGACCGGGTGATCGGTGTTACGGCCTTTTTCCATGTCTTCGGGTTGGGGCCGGGAATTTTGGGTTCCCTCCTCTCCGGATCTTCCCTGATCCTCCAGAGCGGCTTCGGGGCGGCGGAGACCTTGGCCCTTGCCCAGCGGTACCGGGCCACCGTCCACTACGGGGTACCTACCCTCTTCTCCACCGCTCTCCACGAGGCGCGGGCTGCCTCACTGGACCTCGGCTCCGTTCGGGTGGCCTTGGCGGCGGGGGGTCCGGTTTCCGAGGAACTGGCCAGGGCTGTGGAGCGGGAGATCTGTCCGGATTTCCGGGTCGCCTACTCCCTGACCGAGGGAGGATCGGTGGTCACCCTGACCCACCCCGATGACCCCCCGGCCAAACGGCGCCAGACGGTGGGACGCCCCCTCCCCGGGGTGGAGATTCTGATCCTGGACAACCATGGGAATCCCCTGCCGGTGGAGAGTCTCGGGGAGATCGCCATCCGGAGTCCAGGGGTAATGAAGGGTTACTACCGCCAACCCCTGGAAACCCGCAAGGTGTTGCGGGAGGACGGATTTCTCCTCACCGGCGACATGGGGTTGGTGGACGAGGAGGGCTACCTCCATTTGGTGGGTCGCCGGAGGGAGGTTATCGTTCGGGATGGTTTCACCGTCTTCCCCCGGGAATTGGAAGACCGGTTGGAGGCTCACCCTGCCGTTCTGGAGGCGGCGGTGGTGGGAATCCCTGACGAGGTTTTGGGGGAAGCCATCTGTGCGTGTATCGTCCCGGTCGAGGGGGCGATCGTGACCGGCTCCGAAATCCGGGAATGGTGTCGTGTCACCCTGGCGGATTACAAGGTGCCCGACCTGGTCCGCTTCCTCGACGATTTCCCCAGAACGGGGAATGGCAAGCCTCGGCGGGTGGAGCTGGCCCGGATGATCCTGGCCGAGCTCCAGAGCCGCAAAGGCTGACGTCACATCGAGGCCTCTCCGACTTTCCCTGTGGTCCCTCGTGGTTGCCGAACCGTGGACGGGGGCGGGACTAGGGAGGAAGGGGAGAGGTCTCGTGGCGTGAACCTTAGCACCAGCAACGCTGCGAGAACGTATCGACCATGAACTCGCCTTATTCCCGCGTGCCCCACGCCAGGGGTGCGCCCACGGGGCGTTCCGACGCTCCCAACGCTGCCCTCCTCATCGATTTCGACAACGTCACCATGGGGATGCGCAGCGATCTCTCCAAAGAGCTGAAAAACCTGCTGAATTCCGACATCATCAAAGGGAAGGTCACGGTGCAGCGGGCGTACGCCGATTGGCGCCGCTATCCCCAGTACATCGTGCCCCTGTCCGAGAATTCCGTGGATCTCATCTTTGCGCCTGCTTACGGCAGCACCAAGAAGAACGCCACGGATATCCGCATGGCCATCGACGCCATGGAGCTGGTGTTCATTCGACCGGAAATCGGCACCTTCATCCTCCTCACCGGCGACAGCGACTTCTCCAGCTTGGTCCTCAAGCTGAAGGAGTACGGGAAGTATGTCATCGGGGTGGGGATCCAGGAGTCCAGCTCGGACATCCTGGTCCAAAACTGCGACGAGTACTACTCGTACTCTTCCTTGACCGGCCTGCGGAAGACCACGGACCTGGAACACAAACCAGCAGATCCGTGGGAGTTGGTGGAAAAGGCCGTCCAGCGCATGGCGAGCCGCGGAGATGTCATGCGCTCGGACCGCTTGAAACAGGTCATGATCGAGTTGGATCCCACCTTCGAAGAAGGGAACTTCGGCTTTTCCAAGTTCAGCAAGTTCCTGGCCGAGGCGGCGAACCGCAACCTCCTGCGCCTGAAGAAACTGGAGAACGGCCAGTTCGAAGTAGCCCCGGTGGAGGCTGTGGCAGAGGAGCCGCAGGCGGCGGCGAGGGCGGAGAAACCTTTGCGGAAGGAGGAAGAGAAAGAGACGAAGCCGGCGCGCGGTGCCGCTCTCCCCAAGGAGGAGCCCGCTCCCAGGGAGGAAGCGGTGGACCCCTTGCGCTCGGCCTACGACCTGTTGGTCCGGGCCCTGGGCGACCTCATGGAGGCCGAAGG
>JAUQOX010000262.1 GCA_030550695.1 Gemmatimonadota bacterium
GCTGTTCGGGCACCATGCCAGTGCTTCCACCTGACAGGGCTTTGCTCTGATGCCCGACGCAGGTCAGGCGGGTGCTGTGAGACTCCAGACGACCGGCGAAGAAAAGCTTGTACCAGAGTTGCGCGCTGAAAAATGTGCGTTTCGCTCCCCCGCGATTGTCCTATGTGGGCAGGGCCGTGGCAGCTGAGGCTATGGGCGCGTGGTTACATCCGGTCGCACGCGGAAGGGCGCACACCGCTTACAGTGTCTGGATGCGGGCGTGCGCCCCCTGATTGGGATCTTGGGAAAGGACTGTTCAGAAGGCGGGGCGTTGCGACTCGAAGCAAAGGTGATGTCCCGCCTCCGGTAATGGAGGCACGGGCGGTCTCGTTAGCAAGGGCGGTGTGTCAGCGGGTATCGGTGGGGGGAGGGGCGAACGTCTTTGTGCGCGAGGGCGAAGGCGAGCGGGCGCGGGTTGGTTTAGCGTGTTTAAGAGGGGCGATGGTTGAACCTCCCAAGGCCACGCAGGAGCCGATCACATACTCCGCTGCAGCCAGCCTTCCCTAGGGCGGCCCCCCCGCCCCCTCTGGAACCCTCCCCCTCCCCCGTCGTATTGTTCTTCGGTCCTTTTCTGGGGAGGTGAACATGGCGGCGCTGAAACGCCTCATCGTGGTGGGCGACCGGGTGCTGGTGAAGCCCAGCGAAGGGGAGGACCGGACCAAGGTGGGTCTCTACCTGCCCCCCACGGCCATCGACAACCAGGCGGTGCAGACGGGCAAGGTGGTGGCCGTGGGACCTGGCACCCCCATCGGGGCCCCGGCGGACCTGAACGACGAGCCCTGGAAGATCCATTCCGGCGAGCCCAAGTATCTGCCCGTGCAGGCCGAAGTGGGGGACTTTGCCATCTTCTTCCGCAAGGCAGCGGTGGAGATCACCTTCGAGCGGGAGAAGTACCTCGTGGTGCCCCAGGCGGCCATCCTGGCCCTGGTCCGGAACGAGGGGGAAGACGAGGAGGAGGTGGGCCTCTATTGAGGCCTCAGGCCCTGGCAAGGCCGTCGCCACCCCAGGGCTGGCCCCCGCCGGGCCACCGGGCCCCCCCCGCTCCTCCCCGTCGAGCCTGCCCTCGTCAAGGCGGAGATCTCCCCGTATTCTTGGAGGTCCGTTTGCCCGGGGCCGGCCCGTGATACCCTCCTGGCCGGCCCCCTGTCACAGCTTCGATCCCGTCCATGAGGGGAGAAGGAGACCTGCATGACCACGGAAGGGCGTGGCACCTGGGGCTCGCGGCTGGGCTTCGTCCTGGCTGCCGCCGGCTCCGCGGTGGGCCTGGGACACATCTGGCGTTTCCCCTACATCACCGGCGAGAACGGCGGGGCCGCCTTCGTGCTCCTCTATATCCTGTGCGTGGCCCTCATCGGCGTTCCCATCCTCTTCGTGGAGCTGGCCCTGGGGCGCCACGCCCAGCTCAACCCCGTGGGGGCCATCCGCAAGATCACCGGAAACAGCGCCTGGAAGTACGTGGGGTACCTGGGCGTGGCGGCCGGGGTGTGCATCCTGTCGTACTACACCGTGGTGGCGGGGTGGACCTTCGGCTACATCTTCAAGACGGCTTTCGGGTGGGGGGGCCCCCACGGACAGCTCACGGGCAACGTGCTCCTGAACGCCCTCCTCTTCCTGGCGTTTATGCTCCTCACCGTGGGGGTGGTCTACGGGGGGGTGCAAGGCGGCATCGAGAAGTGGTCCAAGATCCTCATGCCCATCCTTCCCTTGATCCTGGTGGCCATCATCCTCTATTCCCTCACCCTGCCGGGAGCCATGGAGGGGGTCCGGTTCTACCTGCGTCCGGACTTTTCGGCCATCACCGGCCAGACGGTCCTCATGGCCCTGGGGCAGGCTTTCTTTGCCAACAGCCTGGGGATGGGGGCCATGGTGACCTATGGGAGCTATCTTTCCAAGAACGAGAACATCGTCACCTCCGGCCTCAGCGTGGTGGGGTTCGGAATCCTCATCTCGTTCCTGGCGGGGTTCGCCATCTTCCCCGCGGTCTTTGCCATGGGCCAGGATCCCGCCGCGGGGCCCCAACTGGTCTTTGTGATCCTGCCGGAGATTTTCGCGGCCATGCCGGGGGGCTTGGTGGTGGGGACCGCCTTCTTCGTCCTTTTGGCCATCGCGGCCCTCACCTCCACCATTTCCCTCCTGGAGGTCCCGGTGGCTTTCCTCATCGACGAGAAGGGTATGCGCAGGAAGGTGGCCACCTGGCTGGTGGCCGGGGTCACCGTGCTTTTCGGAATCCCCTCCGTGCTCTCCTTCGGGGGTTCGGCCTTCTTCACCTCTCTCCCCTTCTTGGGAGGGATGTCCTTCTTCGACCTCATGGATTTCATCTTCGGCGCGGTGGCCCTCCCCTTGGGGGGGATGCTCTTTGCCATTCTGGTGGGGTGGCGCTGGGGCATGGCCCGGGCGGTGGCGGAAATGGCCCAGGGGAATCCTGCCTTCATGGGCCTCCCGGGAGCCGTATGGGGGTTCCTGGTGCGCTACGTCTGCCCGGCGGTGATCTTCGTGGTGATGCTCCACCAGACGGGCATTCTCCGGAAGCTCATGGAATAGGCCGGCGGGCACCGCAAGGACGGCAGCCGCCTGTAACGGAAACCGACGGAGGGATCTTCCAATGGCAGCTAGGGGAAGGGACGTCTTGGTGGTGGGTGTGGCCCTGTTCGCCATGTTCTTCGGGGCCGGCAACCTGATCTTCCCCCCCTACATGGGCCTCCTTGCGGGAGACCAGTGGGGGGGGGCCCTCCTGGGCTTTCTCCTGACCGGGATCGGGATGCCCCTCTTGGGCATCATGGCCGCGGCCCGGGCGGGGGGGACCGTGGAGCACCTGGGGAGCCGGGTCTCGCCCTGGTTCGGCCGCCTCCTGAGCATCGTGGTGATCCTGGCCATCGGGCCGCTGTTGGCCATTCCCCGGACCTGCGCCGTGGCCTTTGAGGTGGGGCTCCGGCCCTCCTGGCCCACGGCCCCGGCGGCCCTCTTCTCGGTGGTCTACTTCGGCGTGACCTTCTGGTTTGCCCTGAACCGTTCGGCCGTGGTGGACAAAATCGGCAAGTTCCTCACGCCTTTCCTGCTGGTGACTCTGGCGTGGATCATCCTCAAGGGGGTTTTCTCCCCCCTGGGTGCACCGGCCGCCACCGGCCTCGCGGGTCCCTTTGCCCGAGGCTTCCGGGAAGGGTACCAGACCATGGATGCCTTGGCTTCCCTGGTGTTCGCCCAGATCGTCATCGGAGCCCTCGTCTTCAAGGGGTACCGCACCCCCCGGGAACAGGTGCGCTTGACCTCCGTGGCCGGGCTCATCGCTGCGGGCGGCCTGGGGACGGTCTACGGGGGGCTCATGTTCCTCGGGGCCACGGCTTCAGGACAGTTTCCGGGGTCGGTGGAAAGGACCGAGCTCCTCATTTCCATCGCCCAGGGCCTCTTGGGATCCAACGGGAAAGTGGCCCTCGGCCTGGCGGTAAGTCTGGCGTGTCTCACCACCGCCATCGGGCTCACGGCCACCGTGGCCGACTACTTCAGCCGCCTGAGCGGGGAGCGCTTGGGCTATCGGCTCATCGCCCTGGTGACGGTGGTCTTCAGCGCGGTGTTCGCCACGGTGGGGGTCACCACCATCGTGAACCTGGCCGTGCCCCTGCTGGTGACGGTGTATCCGGTGGCCATCGGCCTCATCCTTCTGGCCCTGGCCGGGCGGCCCCTGGCCTACCGGCCGGTGTACGTCGGGGTGGTGGGGGGGGCGCTCCTCACCAGCATTCCCGAGGCCCTTTCCGCCTCCGGGATGGCCGTGGAAGCCCTGAACCGGGTGGTGGCGGCCGTTCCCCTGAGCGGGGCGGGATTTCCTTGGGTGGTGCCGGCCCTCTTGGGCGGCGCGTTGGGGTGGGGCTGGGCCCGGTGGGGCGGGAGCCGGCCCCTGACCCTGGCGCCGGAAGAGGCGTGAGGGGGATGGGGGGGAACGGCCGGCTCCCGCCCGGCAGAGCCGGGGTCCGGAACTAGAAGTAAACCTTGTACAGGATCCGGAGGTCCCGGCCGGGGAGGGGCGCCACTTCCTTCAAGAACGACGTGTGGAGCCTGGCCTCCTGGTTGGTGAGGTTCGTCCCTTGGACGATGAGGTCGTGGACCACCCGTCCTCGGAACAGACGGTACCCCAAGGAACCCT
>JAUQOX010000263.1 GCA_030550695.1 Gemmatimonadota bacterium
AGGAACGGGTCAGGGCAAACTTCTCCGCCTGGGCCTTCAGCTCGGCATCCAGCTGGGCCTTGAGATCCCTGACGGAGGCCAGGCTGGCCGAGGCATAGGTTTCGGCCTCAGCGGCCACGGCAGCGGCGATGGCAGCATCGGCCGCCTCGATCTCGGCGGCGGGTACCTTGGCACATCCCGAGAGACCTGCGGCCAGCAAGGCCAAGACCGCCAGCGACGACACAGAGCGTAACATAACTCATGCACACTCCGGGAAGGATCTCGGCTCCGCCGGTCCCCCCCACGCCTAAAGGTGAATTCCCTTAAGGGCTTCCCTCCGAAACTCCCCGGGGCCGGAAGCCGCGACGACTTCCCCCCCCAGGCACGCCCCGCCCCTGGGAGACGGCCCGCGAAGGGTTTGGCAAGCCTCGTGCCTGACCAGGACATCCCGGGAGGCCTATGGGTGCAAGAATGTAAAGCTTTACCATTCCTGCACTTAGAGCAATACCCCCGACAAAGGAAGGGGGGATCTCCTGGACCGTCCTTCGAGTGCCGAACAAAAAATCGGAAATCAGTACCCGATCAATCGGAGGGAGATACCCGATATTTGACCCATGGTTTCTTCGCCCAAGGACCACCGGAGGGTTCCCCGACCGCTGCTCCCTTCCGCCGGTTTCAGGCCGGTCAGCGAAAGGCTTCTTTGGAAAGGCCGTGCCGTCGCATGAGGCCGTACAGGGTCCGCTCGTTGATCCCCGCCCTCCGGGCGGCCAACCCGATCCGGCCCCCCGTTTCCTTCAACAGCTGCACCAGGTAATCCCGCTCGAAACCTTCCACGAGGGCCCGTCGAGCCTCCTTCAGGGGTTTTCGGAAAAGATGAGACGGGTCCTGGAGGCCGCTCCGGCCGTTCCCGGCGGAGGGCGAACCCTCTCCCCGAATGGCCTCAGGGAGGTCCAGGGGAGTGATCTCCTCACCCTGGGTGAGCAAGACCGCCCTTTCGATCACGTTGATGAGTTCCCGTACGTTCCCCGGCCAGGAGTAAGCCATGAGCATTTCCAGGGCATCGGCCCTCACGGACCTCGCCGGCGAACCGAAGGTTCGCCGGAAGTGCTCCAGATACCCCGTCACCAGGGCGGGAATGTCCTCTTTGCGCTCCCTCAGGGGGGGAATGGTCAGGGAAACCACCGCCAGGCGGTAGAAGAGGTCGGCCCGGAAACGGCGGGCATGAACGTCCTCCTCCAAGTCCCGGTTCGTCGCCGCCATGATCCGCACATCCACCTCAACCGGTCGTTCCCCCCCCAAACGGTGGACCGAACGATCCTCCAGAGTGCGGAGGAGTTTCACCTGGAGGTGGGGGGGGAGCTCCCCGATTTCGTCCAGGAAGAGGGTCCCTCCGTGGGCCAGCTCGAAGTAGCCCCGTCGGGCTCGGGCGGCCCCGGTAAAGGCACCTTTCTCGTACCCGAACAGTTCGCTTTCCAGAAGCCCTTCCGGCACGGCCCCGCAGTTCAAGGGGAGAAAGGGTCCGGCGGCCCGACGGCTTTGCCGGTGGATGGCCCGGGCCAGCCGTTCTTTTCCCACCCCCGTCTCGCCCAACAAAAGGATGGTGGCGTCGGACTGGGCGACCCGCCGCGCCGTGGCCATGACCTGCCGCATGGCGAGGCTGTTGGAAACGAAGTCCCCCAGGTCCACCCACCGGTCCAGACGTGCCGCTTTCAGACGCTCAGTGGCCTCTTCCCGCATCCGCCGGACAATCGTCCGCAGGGCAGCCTCCAGCTCCCGGGGGGCCAGGCGGGCGTTGAGCACGGCGTAGGCACCGGCCGCCAACAGGTTGGCCCGGCGGTGGGCGTCTTCTTCGTCGGCCAACAAGAGGATCTCCGGCCGTTCCGGCAGTCGGCGCAGGGAGGCCACCCAATCCTCAGGGGGGCCGGGAATCCTGGGGAGGTGGGCGATCAGGATGTCCACCTCCTCACTCCGGAGGCGCGGCCACATCTCGTCGCTGGTCGCCACCACCCCGACGGAGGTGTTTTCTTCCCCAAGGAGACCTTCGATACGGGACCGGAGGTTCCCCGGTTCCATGAGAAGGAGGACACGGATGAGCATGGTGCTGTTCGTTCCCCGAGGGTGGTGCCGAAGCCTGGGGCAATCTACATCTTGTGCCGAAAGCCGCCATGGCGGAGAGTGAAGGAACGCGGGGACCGCCTCCGGGGAGCATCTCCCCCGGCCCTGGCCGACCCGTGGCGCGGCAGCCCTCCCTTACCCACCCGGGCCCAGGATATTGCCCTTGATCGACATCCTTCGGCTGATGGCGCCGGTTTTCGGGGTGGCGGCGTTGGGCTTTCTCACCTTCCGGTTCCGGGTGCTGGATGCCGCCGCCGTGAGGGGGTTGGTGGCCTTCGTGTTCCATGTAGCCGTCCCCCTTCTTCTCTTGCGTACCCTGGCCCGGACCGAACTGCCTTCCGACCTTCCCTGGAGGTTCCTCCTCTCCTTCTACGGGGGCGCCGTCGGCGTCTACTTCCTGGGTTGGGCAGTGGGACGCTGGGGCTTTCGCAGGGGATCGGCGGAGCAGGCCATCTTCGGAATGTCGGCAGGCTTCACCAACACGGTCCTCCTGGGCATTCCCATCCTCCTCACCACCTACGGACCCGAGGCAACCCTTCCCGTCTTCCTCATCATCGCCTTTCACGGCCCCCTGCTCATGCCCCTTACCGTGTTCCTCGTCCAGCTCGGCGGCGGGGGCACCCTCCCCTTCCGCCGGCACATGGTCCTCCTCGGTCGGGAAATCCTGGCCAACCCCATCCTTCTGGCCTTGCTGGGGGGAGTCGGGCTCCACCTGACCCACCTGGGACTTCCGGAGGCTCTGGACAGGACCGCCGACCTGCTGGGAAGCACGGCCGTTCCCGTTGCCCTCTTCGCCCTGGGAGCCACCCTCGGGGGGTATTCCCTGCGGGGAGACTTGGCCCCCGCCCTCGTCCTGGTCTCCTTCAAGATGGTCCTTCACCCCCTTCTGGTGTGGGCCCTCGGCCGCTGGGTCCTGGACCTCGGGGGAATCTGGCTGCAGGTGGCCGTGGGGATGGCCGCCATCCCCACCGGGATCAACGCCTACCTGTTCGGGGCCCGCTACGACGCAGCTCAGGAGGTGGCCGCCCGCACTATTTTCCTGGGCACCCTCCTTTCTCTTCTGACCCTCCCCTGGCTACTCCATGTCTTGGGGGGGGGCTGAAGACGGAACGCTCACAACTCGTTGGCGAACCCCACCAACTTGAAATGCCCTTGCCGCTCCCAGATGCTGCCGAAAAGCTGCGCGCTGAGCGTGTCTTCCCGCAGGCGATAGGTCACCACACAACGGTGCCAGAAACGGTTTTCCCCCTCCACTTCCGGCTCATCGGGACAGGTATAGGAAAGGTAACCCAGGGGGCGACCGGCATAACGTTGCAGAAGGCGGGTGAATCCGCGGCTGCTGTGGTTCTGGTTCTGCATCCACACCAGTTCGGGCGAGAGGCGGTAGGGGGGACGGGTGTAGCGTGACGAGGGATAGTAGAGATAGGCAAACTCCCCGCGGGTCATGGCCAGGCGGAGGAGATCCAGGGTATCGCCGCGCTCCAAGGATCGGACGAATCTCGCCACCAGGGCGTCCCGGCTTGCCTCCCCTCCGGACAGGGACATGACCGGTTCCGGAAGGCTGGCCTGGAACCGCCGGATCTCTTCCTCCACCGGCAGGATGGAGTCCACGACCCCCCCCACGTTCGGAGGGGGCGGCGCCTGGCCCGCCATCTCGGACACCGGAGCTTCCCCGCCGCCGCACCCGGACCAGGCGGCCACCGCCGCGATCAGGGCCACCCACAGCCGGATCCTCCACCTTGGGCGAACCGGGCGAGGTGCGGGTAACCGAGGGGGGACAGACTCCCCCATCCGCAGTAAGCTCACGTTTCCTCCTCCTGCTGACACAAATCCGCCCTCCGGGGCGCCTGCTTCCCTACCCCGGAGGACGGACCGGTGATCGCCTCGTCTACGGTCGGCCGAGCCCTCGGCTCGAACGTCCTGGGACTTTCCGGCCACCCCCCCCTTTCCCCACCGAGGGGGGACCCGTCAGTTGTGGGCGTAGTACGTCCAGCCTTCCCACCACTTCGTGCCCCCCGGACCCACCGCCCCCCGATACGAAGTGGGGGTGATGAACGTGCCCG
>JAUQOX010000264.1 GCA_030550695.1 Gemmatimonadota bacterium
CCCGCAACTGGCGCAGTCTGTCGAATTCCCTCCTGGCCCTTTCAAGGTTGGCCCTTTGTTGGGCTATCTGGGCCTGAGCCTGGCTGAGGGCCGCCTGGGCCCGGGCCACCGTAGCTTCCAGTTGACTGGGGTCGATGCGGAGCAGGACCTGTCCGGCGGTCACGTCATCCCCTTCCCGGACGTTGAGCTGGATCACCCGCCCCATGACGTCGGCGCTGATGTCCACCTTCCGCCGGGCCCGAATGTTGCCGCTCACCGTCACGGTGGAGACCAGGTCCCTTTTCCGGACCTCTTCCAACCTCACCTCGACCCCTTTCTTGCGGCCGTTCACCACGGTGATGGCGGCGGCGGATCCCAACACGGCCACCAGGCCGATTCCCAGGAGGATTTTCCCCCGCGTGGTCATGGAGTTCTTTTCCTTTCCGGCGCCCTTCATCGGGCGCGAAGGTTGATTCCCACGAGCGCTTCGAGGCTGGCCAGGGCCTCATGGTAGGAGAAAATGGCGGCCAAGCGGTCCCGGTCGGCCCGGGCCTTGATGGTCTCGGCCTCCAGGAGTTCCAGGAAGGAAGCCGTTCCCAGACGGTAGCGCTCCTGGGCCAACCGAAGCTGTTCGTCGGCCCAAACCCCGTTCTGTTCCTCGATCCGGGCTGCCTGATAGGCGGTCCGGAGGGTTCCCAGCGCCGTGCTCAGATCCGTCCGAAGACGAAGCTCCTGATCCTTGAGCTGGAGCTGAAGGTCTTGTCGGGAAACCCGCGCCACCTCCAGGTCCCGCTGCCTTCGCCTCCCCTCGAACAACGGAAGACTGATGGAAAGGGAAGCCACCGGCGGCTGTCGGGTGAAGCTGAAGGGGAAGGCGTTGTTGCCCTCCACGATGGCCCTCCGCTGTTCCTCGGTGAAGAGGTATCGGGAGCAATCTTGGGTGGGGAGCGGGGGGAGGAGGCGCCGGTACACCTCGTTGTTCATCTCGCAACTCGCCACCCGGCTCAGCGCGGAGAGCTGGGCTTGACTGACCAGGAGGTCCGGACTGGACGCCTCACGGGCGAACCCGCTGAGGCTTGCCGAAAGGGACAGGGTGGGAAAAAAGGCCGCCCGGGCCATCTTGACCCCGGCCTCCTGGACCTCCAGGGCCGCCTTCAAGCGGCGGAGAGCCGGGTTGTTCTCCTCGGCCAGGCCCAAGAGCTCGCCCTCGCTCCAGTCGGGTTCGCTCACCTCGAAGCTGCTGACGAGGGTGAAACCGTCCTGGGGTTCGAAGCCCATGAGCTGGGCCAGCCGAAGCTTGCTGGTGCGGACCCCGTTCCGGGCGGTCAGGACCGCGACCTGGGCCCGGCCCACGGCCACCTCCGCCTGCCGTACCTCCAGGGGTGTGCCCGACCCCACCTCCTGACGCCCCCGGGTAAGACGCAGGTTGGCCTCCGCCCGCTCCAGTTCCCGTTCCGCCAACACGAGCCCTTCCTGCTGCCGAAGGGCATCCAGATAGGCCTGGGTCACTTGGAGCCGGACCTGCGCCCGGGAGGTTTCGCCCAGGGCCTGTTGGGCCCGGCGCTCGGCTCGGGCCTGAGGCAGGGCCAGGAGGATGCGACCGTCCAAAGTGTAGGAAAGGCCGAGCCGGTAGGAGGAGAAGTAGTACGAGGGCTGATTGCGGAAGCCCAGCTCCGAAAGGGTGATGCTCCCGAGCTGCTGTTCCCCGGATCCCTGCCAGGAAAAGCTGGAGCCGGCCCCGGCGGTGGGGAGCAGAGCCCCATGGGCCGCCTTCAGGTTCCAGTCGGCCACCACCACGTTGTTGAGGTCCGCCAGGAGGAGGGGGTTCCGGCTTTCGGCCAGGCGAAGGGCGTCTTCGAGGGTGAGCTGGGGTGGGATCGTCTGGGCCGAAGCTCCGGGGGCCACCGAGGCTGCCAGGAGAACGGCCAGGAGGAGGGACCGGCGAAGGGGAAAGGGTGTCACCGGGCATCTGCCTTCAGAGGGGAATCTCATGTGAAGCTCTCGTTCCATGGCCCCTTCTACGAGAGGAAGGGAAGACGGGTTTCGGAGGCCGGGGGCTTCCGGAAAGGGGCCCGGGAGGCCGCCCCCCTCCGAACCGGCATCAGGGCTGGGGCCGTGCGGGGAAGGCGGATCCCCCCCACCCCCGAGCCCGGCCCAAGTACGAAAATGCCGCTGGAAGGCTTCAAGGAGAACCGGCAGGATTCAAGAAAGGGATTCCCGCTGGGCCAACCACCCCTCGGCGGGGAGGGACACCCGGAGCAGACGTCCCTGGGCGTCGAACCACACCTCCGCGGCACTCTGGGTTCCCTCCAACCGGAAGCGCCGAGCCCGCACCGTCTCTCCCCCCACCCCGATCTCCTCTTCCCCCGCCGGGGACAGGGTCATCCGTACCTGCCGTCCTCCCCGTGGAGCCAAGACATTGAGGGACACCGAGGCTCCCCGGTCGAGGTAGGGCCCCAGGAGGTGGTAGTGATGGGCGACCCCCTGGTCCAGGAGAACCGAACCGGGACCAGCCCGATACTCCCTGACCTCCTCACCGGAGGGGCTGAGGATGCGGGTGAGGTACCGGTTGCCGCTTCGGGCGAGGTAGACCTCGACGGCGGCGGTGCCACCCACCACCCGGAGCTGGTACTCCTCCACCTCGAACGAGGGCCCCTGGACGGCCAGAACCGACGCCACCGTCTGGGGGCCGGTGGGGAGCTGGGTTTCCCCGTTCCCCCGGAGGACGATCCGGCCCTGCTCGCCGGACCCCACCCGCCGGACCGAGAACTCTTCCCGTCCCACCACCGCTCCGTTCAAGGAGATCCGGAATACCCCCTCGTCCAGGGCCACGCTCTGGGCCACGGCGGCGGCGGGGAGGAGGGCTGTCGGCAGGGCCGGGCCAAGGCCGGCCAGAAACAAAACCCAACGCCCCCGGGACGGGAGATGGCCCTGCGAAGAACACCGGGCGGTTGTCGTCGGGAGAAAACTTGAGGCTTTCATGGGCTATCCAGGGCATGGGTCGGGGCGGAACGGAACCGGCGTTTTTCCACCTCCTGGGCACCACGCCAGCCCTTCGCCCCCGACGTTTCGTGCACCTCACCAATACCCCCACGGCTCCGGGCGGGTCCTTGCTGGCCTCCTGGGGCACGGAGGGGTGCGGCCGGTGCCGCCGAAAGAATATCTTCCGTCGGGGGAGGGGTTCGCAAAACGCCCCCTCCCCGGCCCCGACGAACCGGCTCAGGGGGATCTGAGGTTTCGGTCCTTTCGATCCGTTGCGGGGCCGAGGGCCAGGACCACACCGAAGCCCTGAGGCGCCGAGGGGTTCGGTCTGCCCGCCTGGGGCGCGGGCCCACGGGAAAGGAGAATGAAGCTGCGGCTCCCTGGTGTGCTCGTCGGTCCTTCCCGGTTTGCCGGGGGGCGGCGCCTTGCCGCCCTCCAGGGCCGGTGGGGGTGGGTGGTCTTCTTCCTGGGACCGTTGGCCTTGGCCGCATGGACCCGGTGGCCCCGTCCCGTCCTCCTCCTGGTGGCGGCAGGGACGGGGGTGCTGGCTGCCGGAGCGGGCCGTCGGCGCGCCCTCCCCTTCAGAGCCGGGGGGCTCTGCCTGTTGCTGGGGACCCTGGCGGGGTTCGCCGCCTCCTCGGCGGGTGGAGTCCGGGGGGCGGCTTGGACGGACTGGACGCGCCGTGAGGAAGAACTGTCCCATGTCCTCTCCCGCCGCTTCGACGACCTTCTGAGGAAGGGGGAGCGGGCGGTGGAGGCGGCGTCCGTTTTGCTGGCCGAGGGGAGGGAGGGGGATCTTTCCCGGGGCCTTTCCCGAATTCGGCGGGGGAGCCGCATGGCAGCCTTGGCCGTCTACGGACCTGATGGCGAGCTGAGGAGCTGGGTGGGGGTCCACAGGGGCCAGGTCCCGCCGGACGTGCGGCGGGGGGAACGGCGGTACGCCTTCGGCGGGGGGCCGTTGTTCCGCTACCTCTATTTCACCCAGCGGATGCCGGAGCGTGAAGGCACCCTGGTGGCGGCGGCCCTCCTCCAAGCTGAGGTGCCGGGCCACTGGGAGGGGGGGGGCTTGGCCGGGGAGGTCCAGCGGGAAACTGGCGTTCCGGTGCGGATCGTCCCCGCCGACCGGCCGGCTGTGTGGGACCTCCGCTGGGGAGGCGAACCGCTCCTGGGGGTGGCTTTGGG
>JAUQOX010000265.1 GCA_030550695.1 Gemmatimonadota bacterium
GGTGACGTGCTTTGTCAAGGACAACCTCATGAAGCTCACGGACGGTCTGTTCAGAACCGTCTTTCATGAGGTGGCCGAGGAGTACCCCGACCTCAAGGCCGACAACATGATCGTGGGTATCAGCATGGCTCGGCTGGCCTCTGCTCCCGAGCTCTTCGACGTCATCGTGGTTCCGAATCTCTATGGGGATACCCTCTCCGACATCGCAGCCGAGTTGAGCGGATCGGTGGGACTGGCGCCCTCGGCCAACATCGGTGACCGTTACGCTATGTGCGAAGCGATCCGCGGTTCGGCCGCCGACATCGCCGGTATCGACGTCGCCAACCCCAGCGCCCTCCTGCTGAGCGCCGTCAAGATGCTCGCTCATACGGGCCAGGGCGAGATCGCCGAACGCATCCACAACGGCTGGACAGTCACCCTAGAGGACGGCATCCACACGGCCGACAGCTACCGGGAGGGGGTAAGCCAAAGGAGGGTGGGTACCCGCGGATTCGCAGGCGCGGTGAGCCATCGGCTGGGCCAGTACCCGTCGGGGCTCAGGAAAATGTTCTACGCCAGCGAGCCCATGCCCGAGATCGTACCGTCACGGAGGTCCAAGGCCGCCAAGGACCTCGTGGGCGTGGACGCGTTCTTACACGATTCCGAGTTCGGGCCCGAGGACATGGCAGCCCTCCTGAAGTCTTGCGAAACCGAGGCCCTCCGTCTGATCCTGATCACGAACCGGGGGGTCAAGGCGTGGCCAGACGGATTCCCCGAGACCCTTCCCCACCGACCATTGGCGCTGCCGCTGCTAAGGGCCAGGGGAGGGGCGCTGGGTGAGCCACGGAGACGTCTTCGAGCTTCTCTGCCGACTCCACGAGAAAGGCGCGGATTTCATCAAGACGGAGCATCTCTACACCTTCGACGGTGTCCCAGGGTTCTCCATGGGGCACGGGCAGTAGCGGCGCGCCCAGGGCTGGCCGATGCCGAGAGATGAGCGAGACAAATCTTCCCCAGCGCCTCGAGACCGTCCTTGATGGGCTCATTGCCCGGAAGGACGTCCGCTCCGCCGTACTGGCGGTGGCGTCGGGGGATGGGGCCATACGGTGGTCGGCTGCCCGGGGCACGATCTCCCCGGAGGGTGGTCCCATGACCCCGGCTACGCCGTGGTTCATCGCCAGCATCACCAAGCTGTTCATTGCCTCGGCGGTGCTCCGCATGGCGGAGGAAGGGGAACTGGCGCTGGCGGATCGGATCGTGGACCGGCTGCCGGATTCCATCACCCGTCGGCTCCACGTCCTCGACGGCGAGGATTGTACGAAGCGGATCACCGTCGAGCACCTTATGGGGCACACCTCGGGACTTCCGGATTTCCTGGAGGACTATCCCCCGGGACCGAAAGGCCGGGAGGCCGATCGCCGGAGCCTGGTGGAGGTCCTGATGGAAGAGGGGGACAGACCGTGGTCGTTGGAGGACACGGTCCGCTGGGTCCGGGAAAGACTCAGGCCCCACTTCCCGCCGCAAGATTTGCGGGGGGGGCGTGCCCGCATCCGTTACTCGGATACGAACTACCAGCTCTTGATCGGGATCGTGGAGGCCAGGCGAGGCGCGCCGTTCCAGAAGGTTTTGGAAGAGCTGATCCTCGCGCCCCTCGGGATGGAAGACACCTTCCTTCCGGGCCACTCCCGGCCTGGCGGTCCTGAGGGGGATGCTGCCGTCCTCTATACGGGTGAGGAGGTTGTCAGCCTGCCGCGTTTTTTGGCCTCCCTTGGGGATCTGAACTCCACTTGTGACGATCTGCTTCGGTTTCTGGGGGCACTTCTGCGCGGCCGCCTCTTTCGGAACCCGGCAATGTTGGAGAGAATGCAGAACCCTTGGCGGCGGTTCTCGTTTCCGCTGGACCGGGCCGCCCTCCGGCAGCCGAGTTGGCCCATCGAGTACGGCTTGGGGATGATGCGTTTCCGGCTTCCTCGCCTCTTCACCCCCTTCCGTTCCTTGCCGGCGGTGGTGGGACATACGGGTTCGACGGGGACCTGGCTCTTTTACGCCCCGGAGCTGGACCTTTACCTGGTGGGGTCGGTAAACCAGGTCACAGCTGGGGCGGTTCCGTTTCGGATGGTTCCCAAGGTCCTTCGGGCCGTGGCCGAAGCGCGGGAGTGAGGCGAGGAGGAAAAGGCGCGATTCCCCAGCCCGATCCTGCAGAGCCATCGCGGGGGAGGGTCAGCAGCGGGGCCGGCCGGGAGAGGCGTATGAGATCGAAAAGGGGGAGGAAGACGCCCTGGCTTGGCGGCACCGCTGTCCTGGCAACGGTGGCGGTCCTCCTTGCTCTTGCAGGAGCCCCTGCCTGCGCTCAGCCATTGGGGAAAGAAATGGTGGAGGCTGGACCGCGCCACCACGTGGAAGTCTTCCCGATCATGGCTTTCTTCGACGTCTATTCGGTCCAGTATGCCTATCGGATCCGGCCGCATTTCGAGCCGATCCTCGGCCTTGCCTACGTGAACGTGAAGGTGAAAGACCGTTCGGATGCGGTCATCGGCCGCATGCACGCTCCAACTCTTCCCGTCGGCTTGCGCTGGTACGTCCGGGGAAACGCCCATCTCGAGTACCAACTTTGGCCGGCCTACAACGCGTATCGGGACCACGTCGAGGACCGCTATTACAAAGGGTTCGACCTGTACAACGAGTTCCGCGTCGGGTATCGCCTCGACTTCCAGCTGGGTCGCCGGTCTCTTTTCAGCAGCCTACAGTACGTCTACGGTTTCGGCCTTTATCCCGGCAACAAGCCGGAGCGGTTCATCCAGGCCGTAGAGGATGCCCCGCCGTTCCATGTACCTTCCTTGTCCATCGGACTGAGGTTTTAATTCCTCCTCGTCTTTCCCTGGAAAGATCTCATGGTCCACAAGCTCGCCCCTCGGGCTCTCGCCCTTTGGCTCCTGCTCCTCTTCCTCGCCATGGCCAACGGCGCTTTCCGCGAGACGGTGCTGATTCCGGTCCTGGGCCATGGCCCGGGGCTGGTGCTCAGCGGCGCCATGCTCTCCGGCTTGGTCCTGCTCGTGGCCTACGGGGGCGTGAAGTGGCTCGGCGCCCGAAGCGGAAAGGAGCGGCTGATCGTGGGCCTCGCCTGGCTCGGGGCTACGGTGGCCTTCGAGCTTGCCTTCGGGTTCCTGAGGGGGCAGAAGCTCCAAGACCTCCTGGCGGCTTACACCTTCCACGGGGGCAACCTTTGGCCCGTGGTGCTCATCGTCGTAGCCGTGGCGCCGTGGCTTGCGGGCAAGCTGCGCAAGCTCGGCTAGGCGGATCGGCGCTGATCCTTTCCATCTTTGTACGGCGCCGACCTCCAGGGGTCTGCCGCACCCGCCTCTACGTCTGGGCCTTCGAGCTCACGGCAAAGGTCCCTTTGTTGCTCTTGGTGGGATCTTGGGTCCAAGACAGGACCAACGCGTAGGTGGGCCCGTCGCTTTTCTTGAGGCGGACGGTGGCGGTATCGCTGTCGTAGCGGCCGGTGTACTCCTGGGGAGGGCGAATCCTCACCACCAGGTCGAAGGCGGCGGCCGCGGGGAGCCGGGCGAAGGGCTCGGGCGGGATCACGAGGATGAACTCGCCGTCCTTGTTGGTGATGATCCTCCCACGCAAGGGGATTTCGAAGCGGCTCCATGTCCTGGAAGATGCCGCTTCGGCGGTGTCGGCTGGCGGGACCACCGCCGCCGAGAGGATGACCGCATTGGCTACCGGTTTCTTCTCGAAACCCAGGCCCACGATTTCCCTCTGTTGTTGTCCCCGCCCCGGCTGGGGCGCCGCGCTGCGGGAGGACGTGGACGCCATCCGGAGCGGCACCGAGCGCCTGAACCAGGAGACGCGGCACCTGGCCGAGGTGCTGATGGACGCCGCGCTCCGGGAGGCCCTCCGGCAGCGCCCGGTGGGTGGGGTGCGGGCAGAGTAGCCATGGCGCGCTACCGCGTCACCTTCCTGCCCCAGAACGTGACCGTGGAGGTGGACGACAAGGACTTCCCCTACGGTGACCACGGCAAGCCAGGCTCGCTCCTGGACATCGCGCTGCACCACGGGGTGCCCATGGAGCACAACTGCGGGGGCAACTGCGCCTGCACCACCTGCCACGTGATCGTGCGCGAGGGAGAGGAAAACCTCTCGCCC
>JAUQOX010000033.1 GCA_030550695.1 Gemmatimonadota bacterium
CTCAGGGCGACTCGCCACCTCCCCCGGCCCCACCGCCCTTTTCCGCCCGCCGGTTGGTCCCCAGCAGCCGTGAGGGATCCGAACCCTTCGGCCACGTGGGTTACCACGGGGCTCAGGAGGCGAGGGCGGGCGATGGGGTTCCCGACGGCCCGTGCCCCGGAGTACGGTATCCGTTCCTCACCGGACAAGAGCCGGTCCGGGTAGAGATCCACCACGGCGTTCGGATAGAGGTCCCGAAGGGTGGGGGTACCTCCCTCCAGCTCGTCTTGCAAAGAGGCTCGCCATTGCAGGATCCGGACCGGGGCTCCCTGATGGCCCATCATGGGACTGGGGAGGGGCTCGGCGGCGGGATCCAGGGGGAACTGAACGGCGACCTGATCGGCAAACCGATCCACCACCGTGACCACGTCGCGGGTGGGATCTGCCCACTCCAATCGCAAGGCCAGGATCTGACCGTCGTGGACCGCCCGGACGCGAAGCTCCTTCACGGCCGCGTCGGGTTTGGTGGGAGGAACCAGGATTTGAGGCAGCAGGGTCACCCGGGTTTCAGGCGCCCTTCGCCAAAAGGGGGCGTCGGGGTCGTTGAGGGCAGACCCTGAGGGCACCCGCAGGGCACGGATTTCGTTTTCCAAAGGGGCGGGCGCGCACGACAGGAGCCCTACGAGGCCGAGGGCAAAGGCGGTCCACCGAAAAGCGCAGGTCATGGCTTCCTCGCCGAAGCAACGTCCTATGTGATGTTGGTGCGAACCGTCGCGTAACGGGCATCGTAGGCTTCCCGGAGGTGGATAGGCTCACGAATAGGAACGCGGGTAAGCTCCTTACGGTGCTCGTCATAGCCCACCACGTGATCCCCTTCCAACCGGAAATGGTGGATGATCCAGGGCGTGGAGCCGCACAGCAAGAGAGCTCCAAGGAGCCGCCGGTCGTCGGCGGCTCCGCGATAGCGGCGGATGGCGTCCTCCACCCCCCAGCCGAACATCTGGGTAAGGAAATCCACCGGCGCGTGGATGGGAGGGATGTAGTACACGTTGGGCTCGAGCCCGAATTGGGGATAGAGGGGCAGGGCCACCCGAGCCACGTGAACCAGGTAGTCGATGGGGTTGTCTTCCCGAGCCGACTCCGGCGGCGCAATGAACCCTTGCAGGCGAATCTTGCCGATGCAGGTGATGGTGCATTGAGTCTGCCGACCCTGCTCCACTGCAGGGTAGCAGCCGATGCACTTCTCGCTGTTGTGGTTGATGGGGTTGAAGAAGGCCTTCTTGTAGGGGCATCCCCGGACGCACTCGCGGTACCCCCGACAGCGCTCCTGGTCAATGAGAACAATGCCGTCCTCCGGTCTCTTGTAGACGGACTGCCGGGGACAGGCGGCTAGACATGCAGGATAGGTGCAGTGGTTGCAGATACGCGGAAGATAGAACATCCACTGGGCGTGGGGGACGGAGAGGAAGGCCCCCTGGGACATGCTTCCCGCCGAGTCGTCCTCTCCGATGTTGGGATGGGCATAGTCCAGATCGTCTGGCAGATAGCCCATCACCCGCTCCCCCGGAGGGGTGATTTCGAAGAGGGTCTTGCCGGCGTAAGGACGGTCTTCCATGGGCTGGATCCCGAGGATCTCCAGGCTTCTCACGTCCCAGCCCAGGGGAAAGTAGCCATAAGGCTTGCTCTCCACATTGTTCCAGAGCATGACTTCTTGCCCGCGCCCCGGCGTCCAGGTCGTCTTGCAGGCCACAGTACAGGTCTGGCAAGCAATGCACTTGTTCGTGTCCATGATCATGGCAAACTGCCGCTTGGGCCGGACGCCTTCATGGGGATACTGCATTTCCCTGCCGAGCTGCCAGTTGAAGACACTGGGCATGACGAAGCTCCTCCGTTCGGGTGGACGGGGCCCCTACTTACCCCCTTGAACCTGGCCCAAGGCCGAACAACGGGCGACGGGGTCGCCTGGGCTGGGTGCGAAGCTTTTCCGGCTTCCTACCGGTTCCGTAAGACAAAACCTCCTTGCAGGTACCTTCGAAGGGCTTCGCCTTCGTTGGCGGGGCGCAGCCCCAACTCCACCGGGCGCCACCGTCCTCTTCCCCCCAGGCCCCCGTTCTCGGCCTTCCGGATCCGCGCCATTGCCTCTCGCGGAGCCCCCGTGACGCAGTGGATGTCCGGGGCGAAACCGCTCGCCAACACCAACCCGAAGAGCTTACGGTAAACGAGTCCCTGGGTTTGGTGGGTGGGTTTGAGCCAGGTGCGGGTAAGGCTCTGATGGCCGCCGTATCGGAACATGGCCTGATACTGCGTCTCCTGGTTTTTGGCCAGCCCGTCCGGCCGTGTGTCGTGTGCCTGCACCGAGCCGGGGGTGGCCATGTAGCCGTTGAACCACATGCGGGTGATGCCTCGGGGGGTGCCGGGATAGTATCTGGCCCGAGCCAGAAGGCGGGCCACATGGTATTCGGCCTTCCTTCTCCGCTTGTTCCAACCTCGGAAGGGAAGATCTGCGGGGTCACCGTCGATCCAGACGTAATCACCGTCCTCGATGCCGAGGGCTCTGGCATCCTCGGGATGGATATCCAAATACATTTCCCCGGTACCGGGCATCCGCCGGTCCCGACGATAAATGTCCCCGAACGGTCCGAAGAGGGTCATCATCAAATCGGTATCCACCGGGGTCGTATGAGCCCCATGGCGGTACTTGGGTGTGTGGAACACGTAACGAAAACCTTGACCAAGGAGCGGGTGTCGGGTGGCCAGGAGCTGCTCCAGTGTGTAGGTGACGTTACGCATCTGGCGTGTGATGTGGCTCCGGTCATCGGCCGGGATTCCCCAATCCTCGGGCTTCTTCGGACGAATGGCTGGATGGGGAGCGGCAAGGATGGCACAAGGTTCGAAGAAGGTGGAGTCCGAAGGCTCCCGGTGGACCACCAGGTTTTCGCCGGCTTCGATGAACTCGATCTCCGGGCGATAGAACTCCAGCCGTCCGGTTTTTGTGGTCCAGGGCTTGGACTCTTGAACCTGCTCGTAGCTGTTGATCCGAGGGTAGGTCCGGCTGTTGAGGAGTGCTGGCGTCCCCTCTTTCGCCTTCCGTTCAAGTTCTTCGAATCGATACCCCCTCAGCATGGGAGAGGCGTCAATGATGCGCTGGAGGTAGACGTCGGCCCGGCCTTCGGCGATGAACTTCCAAGCATCCAGGAAACGCCGGTCGCCGGTGAGATGGGCCAGCTCGGTGGCCACGCCCAGGTAGGTGTCGTTGTCTGAAACCGTATCGAAGACTCTTGGAATCTCCGATCGGGGGAAGACCTGGACGAAAGGGTTCGTATTGGAAGCCGTGAGGTCGGGGTAGCGGAACTCCATCCACGAGTCCACACCGTAAACGATATCGCTGTATTCGCAAGACGCTGTCCACCACCAGTCGTTGTAGACCACCAGCTCGCAACGCTTGAGGGTGTTGAAGACCACGTCGTAGTGCCCTTTCTGATTTCCCAGGCTGGAGTTGGAGTTGGTTTGCCAAATGGCCTTGGTGGGGGTCGGCACGTGGCGGCCGGTGGTGATTTTCTTCTTTCCCGCCGCCATGAGTCGCTCTCCGTTGGCCCAGTAGTGGAGGGACTCGTAACGCAGGTAGGGCCGGACCGTCACCGCACCGGCAGGGTCGGTCTGGGATTGGAAGACGTCTTCTGCGGAAAAGAGTTCCTCCCCCGCGAGGAGTGTGGATTTGTAGTTGCCGGCATAGCTGCCGATATTGCCCCCATGTCGCCCAAGGCTACCCGTCAGGGCCAGAACCAGCCAGATAGCCCGATCCTTGTTGTCGTTGTTGAAGAACTGATTCGGGCCCATACCGCAGGCGATAAGGGTCTTTCCCCGGTTCGCGGCGATCTCCCGGGCCAGGGCGCGGATAGCCTCCGCGGGCGCCCAGGTGAGACGGCTGCAAGCTTCGGGGCTGAGGTTGTCGCGGAGATAGTGGCGGATAAGGCCGAAGACAGGGCGCACCGGGATGCTCTTCCCATCCGCCGTCATGATCTGGAACTCCCCTTCCAGGGCCGGATCGATCCCCGACGCGGCGAAGTGACGACCCACCTGATCCCGGCTCACTGCCTTAGGCTTCCCATCTCGGAGGTCCCACACGACGAAGTCGGCGAGCTCATCCCGGACAGACGCGGGAATCCACTGCCGGTCCTGGCGTGGCGGAGGGGGAGGAGACGCTCCGGCGGGCAGAACCGCCGACCAGTTCGTCGGCTCGGCGTCACGATAACCCGCAAAGACGTCTCTGGCCTTGAGCCGTTCCAGGGTGTCCATGCGAATGAGTGTGGGAAGGTCGGTGTAGGCCTTCACGAAGTCTTCGTCGAAAAGACCCTCCTCCATGATCACATGGGCCAACCCCAAGGCGAAGGCGGGATCGGTTCCGGGGCGGATGACCACCACCTCATCGCATTTGGAAGCGGTGGCCGAATATTCTACGGTCACGGCTACGGTGCGGGCTCCTTTGAGTCGGGCCTCCGTAAGCCAGTGGGAGTCGGGCATCTTGGTCGTGATCCAGTTCATCCCCCAGGCGAAGATGAGGCCCGCGTTCTCCGCGTCGTGAAGCTCGAAGTCATTGGTTTGCTCGCCCGACACCATGGGATGGCCGGGGGGGAGATCGGTGTGGAAAGAATAAGAGTCCCATGCTCCCCCCCCCTTGGCTCCGTCGGGCCCCACTCCACGGATGTAGTGGTCGAGGAGAGCCATGCAGTTGGCCATGCGGAAGGTTCCGAAGAGACGTATCGCCCCCAGAAGTGCCATGCCCCCCCGAAACTTCAGAGTTCTCGTGCCGGCTCCTTCCATGGCCTCGATCATGTCCGGATCATATCCCTGGGCTTCCAGGAACCGACGGCCCTGCTCCCCGGAGTAGGTCCGGGCGATGTTCTCCAAAGCTCGGGCATGGTAGGAGAACGCTTCGGCAAAGCTTACCTGCACCCAAGAATCCCAGCCTCGGTTCAGGTAGCGCTCGGGAGGCATCCCCGTTCGGGGATCCCGAGGGAACCCCTCATCCACCCAGGCCTTGAATCCCCTCCGCACGAAGGCACCCTTCACCCGACGGTCACCGTACAGGCGTCGCATGAGGACCAGCCCTTTCTGACAGCAGCGCGGGTCCCATCGGGTTGAGGCGGAATTACCGGCAAGGTCAGTGGCCTTATGATAGCCGTATGTGGGCTCGATTCGGACGACCACGTCGTTTTTCACCCAGGCCCGAAGCAAGCAGTTGTGGGTGTCGTTGGGAGCGCAGAGGAAGACGAAGGACCGGTCGGTCTCAAAGAGGTTCCGGTAGACCCTTTCCCAATCCCGGTTCGGGTAGTAGGCCAAGGGGTTGCCGACCTGAAGAGGGACGATTTGCCGGAAGGGGGCGAAGAGGTCGCGGGGGTTGAGGGCCAGTCCGAAGCCGGCCAGACCGGCCAGCTCCAGGAAGCGGCGTCGGGTCACTCGCCGCTCCTCCGCCCATTTGTCGGTGCCGGCAGACGAGGGGGGGATATCGGGCCCCTCCTTCGGCGAGCTGGGTGGAGACGAGGATGGGGGACGGGACCCATGGATCGCGTTGCGCTTGGCCATCCCTACCTCCTAAGCGTTAGGCCGGGCTCAACGAAGCTACGAGCATGAAGGGGCGGAGGTCTTTGTGTCCCAAATCAACGAAACGAGTTGGGACATCATGTCCTTATCGTAACGATGTTTTTTCCCTCTTTGTGGTCCTTTTTGGGGATGAACTGCTATACGTGCGGCGGTAGGAGGGACGGCGGACAACCCTGCCTGAAGGGGAACTTCCATCCTCCCCGCGGTGCAAGACGTTCGTTGGGTGGTGCCCTGCAAGGAAAAGCCTCGAACTTATGCCTAGCAAAAACCGTGCCGAATAGTACGAGGAGAAAATATCAAAAGAGGGAAATATGTCCGGCGTGAATGGGGGGCTGGAGCTCGCGTAGAATGACCCTCCACGGGTGCGGATCGCGTCCGAGGGCGGCACGCATACCCCCGGCTCGCAGGGGAAGGCGGCTTCTGCCTCCATCGTGACTAGAAGCTCGGCTCCCGACCGCTCCGGGCCCCCCTCTGTCCCTACCGCCAAAGGATGCGCTTGTTTCTCCTCGTCGTCGGCGGCTCCGCCGGGTATGCCGTACCTACTCGGGGATCAAGGGCACCCTACGTTCCTGAAGCACCTTCCCCCGTCCGCCCAGAACGCGAACCACGGCGATGAGTTCCCCGTTGAGCTTTTCGAGGGATACGCTCACCAGTGCCGGCTCCAGTTTATAGGCCGCTCCTGTAAGGAAGTCGATTCCGAATCCCAACAACCAGGATAGGCTGAACAGGTTGACCCACGTCCAGCCGTTGAGGGCCTTGGTCAGGACGACCGTTTGCGGGCGGTACCCCTCCAGCGAGATCTCGACCCGGTACTCGTGCTTTCGGGGGAGTGAGACCTGGGCCGGGGTCTTGCCTTGGTACATCTGAAGGCCTGAGGAGGCAGTGACCGTGAAGTTGGCCGACGGCGGGGAAGATTGGAAGGAGACGGTCTGGTTGCTACCTCCGCCGAACAGGGTAGCGCAGCCGGTGAGGGCGACGGCCAAGAAGGAACAGGGTAGGGCAAGCAACTTGTGGGACATGGTGCACCTCCAGGTGGAAGTAAGACCGATACCTGCGGTTCGGTGCACCCATGGTAGGAAGGGGGTGTGACAATCGAGGGGTCGGGACTAAGACCGGGCCTTCGGCAGAGCCCTGCAGGGGGGCAATGGGCTCCCCTTCGGTAGCCGGATGTGTCAGGGGTTCGGCCGGGTGGCCCCCCCAGTTTTGACCGCGAGCCGGCGGGGCCTGCCGAACGGAAGGGAGGGACTACCGAGCCTGTGGAGGCGGGCGTCCAGTCTTGCTCTAGGGTGACGGCGGTGGGAGTGGGAAGAAAAAGAAAAAAAGACCCCCGCGGAGAAGTCTGCGGGGGTCTTGGGTAGCGGGTGAGCTCCAGCGGGGGGGAACCCGAGCTCCGGCGGCAGGACTCGAACCTGCGACCCGACGGTTAACAGCCGTCTGCTCTACCAGCTGAGCTACGCCGGAAAAGGTTTTGAGAAATTTTAACCTACCCCGGCCCCTCCGGCCTGTCAATGCGGGCGCCCCACCCCCGAGGGGCGGGTTGGTCGGTCAACCCCAAGGGCGTCTTCGGGTCAGGCCCGGTGGAAGGGGGGCCTTCCCCACCGCCCTTCGGCTCATTTTCGGTCTCCCTCCCTCCTCGCCGACAGACCGCCTGGCGGAGGATCCGCTCCACGGCGGGGCCGATTTCGTGGGCATTCCGCCAGATCTCTTCGAAGCGGTAGGCTCCTTGCCGGGCTTCGGCCGGTCCGAACCAGCATACCCAAGCCGGCCCCCGGTGAGGAAAGGGGCGCTGGAACCAGTGGAGGCCCAAGAGGAGGGCGAAGGGGGTCTCCTCCTTCCAAAACACGGAAAAATCGGGGGACCATCCCCCCAAGGGGGCCGACCGGATCTCCAGCTTCCTTTCCGTCAACAACCCGAGGATCTGGTCCAGATTCCGGTGCCGGGCCGGGTCCAAGCTCAAGGCGTAGGCCTCGTCCTCCAAAGTTCCGGCGTTGAGTTCGGCCACCAGGAGCCGGATCCGGCGGACCCCCCGGAGCTCGTCGGGGGTCAGGTCCACCGGCGCCAGACGGGCCCGCAGGAGAGCCGTGTCCATGGCGTGGCTCCGACGGAGGAAGCTCCCCAATAGATCCCGGAACGGACGGGGGCTCCGCTCGTCTGCAAGGCCCGCCGGAGTGACCGCCGGCGCCCCGGGCCGGGGCCCCGAGGGGTGAGCGTCCGGGGGGGAGTCGCCCCCCTTGGCCCTCGACCCCTCAGCCAGCCGGGGGGAAGAGGCAGCCAGAGCCCTCCATAGCCCCTGCCCCTCGGGGGAGAGGATGCCCGGAAGAGGGAGCTTGTCCTTTGGGCCGCCGGGGCCCTGGTCGGGGGAGTCCATGGGGACCAAGCTATCCCTCGGACGGGGCGGAACCATGGCCGGAAAGGACCAGGTGAGGAGAGCCAACCGCGGGGAGGAGGAGGTGGGCCCCTGCGCCCCCCGGCCATTCCTGGGGTGACGTTCCTTCAGATTGCTTCCGGAATCGGAAGCTTCACCTGGGCCCGATCCGCGGAGGGGACCTCATGACACCTGCGGCAGCGGGCTTCATAACTCTCGGCCCCTCCGACCTGGATGGTGGGCCCTTCGGCCGGGGCAGGTTTCCCGTCGATGAGACGCTGGTTCCGGGTGGCGGTCCCGCCACAGCGGACACAGATGGCGTTCAGCTTGTCCACCCTTTCCGCCACGGCCAAAAGGAGGGGCATGGGCCCGAAGGGCTCCCCCCGGAAGTCCATGTCGGTGCCGGCCACGATCACCCGGATGCCCCGGTCGGCCAGGGCGTTGGCCACCTTGACGATACCGTCGTCCAAGAACTGGGCTTCGTCGATGGCCACCACCTCGGTCCCCTCCCGGACGGCTTCGGCGATCTGGACCGAAGATGAGACCGGAATGGCATCCGCCTTCTGGCCGTCGTGGGAGGTTACCACGTGGATCCCCCCGTAGCGGTCGTCCAGATGGGACTTGAAGACCTGGACGCGTTTCTTGGCAATGAGGGCCCGCCGCACCCTCCTCAGGAGCTCCTCCGATTTTCCGCTGAACATCACGCCGGTGATGACTTCGATCCAGCCGCCGGCCCCAACGGGGGACGTAGCGACAGGAGAGGAAGCGTCCTTCATCGCAGGGCGAAGATCAGCGCGGCCAGGCCGGTGAACAGGGAGACCACCCCGCTCCAGAACTGGACGTCCTCCCGGACCCGCGACTTGCGGGTGATGGGGATGTGGAGCCAGTCCCCCGATTGGAGAGGAACGGTCAGGGCCGTGGGATCCGAGGTTTCCGCCCGGAGGTCGAGGGTGTAGAGGGTATCTCCCCGCCGGAGGAGGGACCTCTGCGGGTCCGCGGCGGCCCAATACCCGAGCTCCGTCTCGGAGGTGATTCCACCGGCCTTGGCCAGGGCGTCCAAGACCGTACTGGAGGGTTCCATCAAGTATCGCCCCGCGGTCCGCACGGCCCCCGTCACGTTCACCCGAATCCGGGTCGTCACCTCCACCACGGGGTTGGTATACAGCCTCCCGTAGGACTCCTGCAGGCGTTGCCGGATCTCCTGGGCGCTCAACCCCTCGACTTGCACCGAGCCGAGGTAAGGAAGATAGATCGCTCCCGTTGGGCCGACCGTCCGGGTCCCCGAAACCTCCTCGACCCGCACGCCGGCCGCGGTGAACATGCGAATCTCCACCTCGTCGCCCGGGAAGACTCCGAAGGTGACCTCCCGGAGGGAGCGGTGCGGCGTGGGCTGGCTGTGGCCTGGCCCGGGGGCAAGGAATCCCAGGGCGAGCCCCAAGAGCAAGAGGACGGAAGAAGGCTTACAGCTCATAGGCTTTCGGATGGAGAAAGGGGGAAACCCCTCGCTTTTCGGAGATCCCCGACGGGAGAATGGGGGCACGCGCACCACAACTTTACCGGATCTTCAGGGGGGTGTCCAGCACGGCGCAAGCCGCCCCCGACCACCCGGTCAAGAAAAGGGCGATCAGGACAAGTCAAAGGCAGGCAACCCGTTGCAGCACTTTTTCTTGACATCCCGATCTCCGGAGGGCATTGTTGAACCAGCCTGGGGAAACAAATGATTCCTCCCCCGGAGAATCCTCCCCCCTCAAGGGGTTGCGGAGGGTCAGCGCAGTATCCCTGGAACGCGCCCCTAGCCGGCCGCCGCGGTAGGACGGCGGAGCGGGCAGTCTAGAACGTTTCCCGAAGAGAGGAAGCGAGGTGGCTCTCGGCGTCGGAGACTCCCCTGTGGAAGGGGCCTGGACCATCGAGAAGGCGGAAGCTCTCCTGGCCACCTTGCCGGGGGTGATCTCGGCCCGCGTCGTGGCGAAACCAGGGGGCGAAATCGAAGAAATCCACCTTCTCACCACCCGGGAGGTATCCCCGAAGCAGACGGTGCGGAATGCGGAGTCCGCGCTCAAGGCCCAGTTCAAGCTGGAGGTCGACCACCGGAAGATTTCGGTAGCTCAGAGCTCGACCGCTCCACCCAAGCCAACCAGTGGGTCGGCAGCCCATCGGCCTCAGGTCCTCAGGGTTCAAAACGCGATTCCCATGCCATCGGAGTCCAGGATTCTACTGGTCCGTTACCAGGTGGAGACGGAACGAGCCCAAGGAGCCCGAGTGTCGGTGACCCTTTCTTGGGGAGGGGCGGAGTTCCTAGGTGAGGCCACGGGTGCGGATGTTCCCCGCGCACGCCTCGAGACCGTCGCTAGGGCCACGCTTCAAGCCATGGAACGGATCCTCAACCACAGCGCGCCTCTCAACGGCGGTCCCGGGGTGGCATTGGTGTTGGAAGGGGTGAAGCTCATCGAAGCGTTGGAGCGCAACTATGTGCTAGTCGGTGTCAACGCGATTTACCAAAGGGAGGTGACACCTCTGGCGGGTGCGTCTCCTGTGGAGGATTCACCAGATCGGGCGGTTGTCCTCGCGACCCTGCAGGCCACTGACCGATGGGCCCGTGGCCGGCTGTGACCCCAGGCCAGTCGTCCAGCGCCTCTGTGGAAGCCGCGGTCGTGGCGAGGACCGGAAGCTAGCTCAATTGGAGGAGGAACGGCCCCAGCCCACCCGAAGCGAAGCGGGAGCGGATGAGCGGAGCGCAGCAGCTTCGAGCGGAAAACGAAGCTGACTCCATGAAGAAAGGAGGATCTGCGCATGTTCGCGAGTCTGTTCGACTTCATCGGGGCTCTGCTGACGCTGGTGCGCGGCGTCACGGCCTGGTAACAAGACGCCGGGGTGGGCTGAGGGCTTGTCTCTTATGCGCAGACCGAATGCTATTACACTCTACGTCAGCCTCGTCGTGATCTTGGGGGGGGTTGCCTTACGGTTGGAAGATTGGTCAACCGTTCTCAAGATGTCCCTGGCCGACTATACCGGCTGGCTTGTCCTGTTGACACTAGGGATCATATCGGAATCTCTAGCAGTACCAATTGCCATTGAGCGAACAAGAAAATCTACTTCATCAATTGTTTTCATCCCCCAGCTAGCTACGCTGTTGTTATTCGGACCAGCGGCAACTGTTCTATTCATGCTGGTCGTGGGTGTGACTGGCGAGTTCCTATTCAGACGTAAACCACCGAAAAGAGCTCTTTTCAACTCTGCCCAGTATGTTCTGTCTACGTTCTTAGCTGGTAAGGCTTTTACGCTCCTCGGTGGCCAGCCTCTCCTCCTACGTTCACCAAACGTCCGTGCGTTCGAAGCCCAGCTACTCGGCTTCGTAGGATTCTGTGTTACGTTCGTCATAATAAACAATTTTGCAGTTTCCTCCGCTATTGTCCTTTCAGAAAAAAGTAGCTTTCGTTCCGTCTGGTCCAAGGTAATAGGCAGGTCCGGTACAAACCTTTTCTACGATCTTCTCATCAGTCCCATAGCTTTCGGTGTTGCAGGTCTTTATTTACTGATCCCCATGTTCGGGCCACTCTTGGCTCTGCTTCCTTTGCTATTCATTCGATCTTCCTACCTCACCATTCAGCAACTGCAACAGCTGAATAGAGATCTCTTGAAGGCATTGGTAAAAGCCATCGAGACCCGCGATCCTTACACTTCTGGGCACTCGATGCGCGTACAGGCCTTGGCATGCCGCATTGCCGATGCCCTGAAGCTGCCGAGAAAGATCCGAGATGAGGTCGAGCAGGCATCTCTTCTTCATGACATTGGCAAGATCGAGGTGCCTTACGCCGAGGTGCTTCGCAAGCCGAGCAATCTAACGGATGCAGAAAGGAAAACGATGGAGTCTCACGTGGCAAAAGGAGTAGAGCTACTCGAGCAGCTCTCATCCATGCCGCGAGGTGTCATTGATGCTGTCGGAGCACACCATGAGCGGGTAGACGGCAAGGGGTACCCGCAGGGGCTTGAGGGAGAGCAAATACCACTGGCCGCGAGAATCATCAAGATCTGCGATGCCATTGACGCCATGCTCTCTGATCGACCATACAGACGTGCTCTAAGTGTTGACCAAGCCCGAGAAGAGCTATTGCGATTTGCCGGCAGTCAATTCGATCCACAAATTGTGGACGTCGTAATTCGTGAGAAATTGTTGGAGAGCCACTATCAAGACTGTTTGCGTCAGAAAGGTGACCAGGGTCAGATTGGAGATACGAATACCATTTACATGTCACTCGGTATCTCTAATGTACCTGAGGACAATTCCAGCTCGGAGGATAACCAAACGGAGAACAACACCACCAACGAGCAGGATCAAAAACGGGTACTGAGTAGAATCGCATTTGAACGTTAAGAGTGCATCTCCTGTTCACTCGATCAGGAACTCGATTTCATCTATTCGCCTGGCGAGTGCGAGAAATCTTGTTTTTTCAAGGGCAGGAGCGAGCACTGTCTTTCTCCGTTCGTCGCGTGCGCGTCGCAGCAATCTCCCACGCTCGATAACAATCTTGATCCAGCTAGTCACAAAACGATCCTGTACCTGGGAGGCAACTGCCTCGAGGAGATTATCAGCTTCTTGACGCTTGCCCCTGAGTGTAAGCATTCGGGCCTGGAATGCTACAATGAGACTGGGATCGAAAAACCACCATTCAGGCATCAGCGCGATCTCTTGCTGACGCTTTCTTGCCTCATCTATTGCGCCGCGTTCGAGAGCACAGAGGCCTAATCCCGCTCGAATAATCATTTGTAGGGGAAGAGAAGGTACGGCACCCAGGCGGGAGGCGGCGTAGGTGAAGTATTCTTGTGCGCTACGAAATTCGCGGAGGCCGAGCAGCGCCTCTGCCATGTTCAGGGAGAGGAGGGCCTTGGCTTCTTCTGCCTGTGTCCCTCTGAGAAGCTCTTGAGTGTTCTGGAAAATAGACAAGGCTGTTTCGTACTCTCCAATTTCAAGAAACCACACACCGCGGTTCTGACGTACTAGGAATTTCAGGCGAAGGTCGCCAGACTTCTTCGCCCTTTCGTCGGCTTTCTCGAGCGCCAATTTGCCCTCATCTGTTCCGAGCAGTCCTTGGAGTAAGAGGACAACGATCAAGCGGTTCAGGGCAAGTAATTCCAGGTCGGAGCGATCTGCTAGACGAGCCAACTCAACAGCTCGTCTGGCAGCAGGAACGGCCGATTCGGGGGAGTGAAAGTGAAGGTTCAAGGCAAGGATGGCATTCGCGCGACACGCCGCAGCGGGATTAGCGAGGCGAGCAATCCTATGAGCTTGCCTAAGGACGGATCTTGCACCATCGACATCCCCGTGCCGGTCATAATGATGGATCTCGATGTCGAGTGCTGCCGCATATGCCTCCCAGGCGCGACGGGTCTTTGCCTCCGCCTTAACTTCTGCAAGGTTGGAGATGACTAATGGCAGAGGCAGCTTTCCTAGGACGCCCAAACAATCCACCCGCTCCGCTTCCCAGAACAGGGCCTGTTCCGCATCCCCCACCTGCTTCGCCCAACGGACCCCCACCTCCAAGAGGTTTGCTGCCTCTAGAAGATTCTGATGAAGGTAGTTCAGGTGGCCCATCCTCCCTGTCAGGTGGTCTCGTTCTGCGGGGTCTGGGGAATGCTCTCGGGCTATGGCCAGGAATCCCAAGGCTTCGGGAATGGCGCCGGCGGACTCGGCCCGGGGAGCGGCTTCCAGGGCGTAGCGGCGGGCAAGATCCGACAGGCCGGCCAGGGAGTAATGGAGGGCCAGCTCGTCTACCGGCGGCGGACTCCGGGTCTCGGCAAGGTGCTCAGCGACCCGCCGATGGAGCCAGGAGCGAGTAGCCGGATCGATGTCCCGGTACACGGTCTGGCGGATGAGCTCGTGGCGGATGTAGAGATCCTGGCCTTTGCTCGCCGTCAGATTCAGCTCGGCCAGTTCGAGGGCAGCGGAGAGGAGATCCGGTGGGTTGAGCGCTGCAATGTGTTGGAGGTCTTGGATGGGGAGGGGGCGGCCGGTCACCGCCAAGGCGCCCAGAACCCGCTGGGCTTGGCGCCCCAGGCGTGCGAGACGGCGCTCTACCAGTTGGCGGAGGGAGCGAGGGATGCTGGGGGAGGGACTGTGATCCCGAGCACCGCTCACCCGTCCGGCCAGGAAATCGGTGGTCAGCTCGATCAGGAAGAGGGGGTTTCCGGCCCCGAGGGAGCGGATCTGCGTCACCTCTTCGGTCCTGAGGGCCCCTTCTTCGGCATCCCCAGCGGAGCGCGCCGCGACAGCTACGATAAGCTCCTCGCTGTTCCGCTCGTCCAGGTCTCCGAGCTCCACCTCCAGGAGCTCCCCTTCCGACCGGAGCGTCTCCAGCAGAGCAGAGAGGGCCTTGTCCGACTGAATCTCCTCCGTTCTCAAGGAAAGGACGAGTTGAAAGGACCCGCTTTCCCATCGCCGAACCAAGAACTGGAGAATGGCCAGCGTGGTCTCGTCGGCCCATTGCACGTCGTCCACCACCAGGACAAGGGGGGACTGCGCCGAAAGGGCCAGAAGAAGCTGGTAGACTGCTTCGAAGAGGCGCCTGGGCACGCTCCCCGGCTGGATCTCGGGGGGAGTGGGAATCGGTCCCTTCCCCGGATAGTGGTGGGGCATGACACCGTAGAGAACGGTCCGCCAGGGTTCTTCCAGCTCCCTGAGCACTGCCCCCACCCATGGCGGTGCGAACGCCTCGATGAGAGGGTTCAAGGGAATGATCCTCTCGAGTTCCACCGCTCGCGCGGTTAGGACCCGTTGACCTTCCCGTGCCAGGCCCTCGATGCCCTCCCATACCATTCGCGTTTTTCCCACGCCGGCCTCCCCCAAGAGAAGAACCGTACGGAGGTCCTTGGAAGGAGGGGTCCGGAGCGTTTTGCGAATGAGGGTTCTTTCGTGGTCCCGCCCCACCAGGGGGGGTTCCTCTTCCACCCGGAAGGAGACAAAAGCTGGTGTGGGTTCCCGTAACCTGGGAGGGGACTGCATCCGGGAGATAAGTTCCAGGGTGGCCGGTTCGGGGCTCCAGGAACGCCCTTCCTCTTCCTCCCGAGATTCGACGAATTCCCGCAAGACTTCCTGGGCCCGGGCTTCCTGACCTGCCCGCCAAAGGGCCGTAAGGAGATCCCTTAAGGGCCGCTGGTCGTCGGGCTGGAGGGCCAACAGGACCTCGGCTGCCTCGGCTGCACCACTCCAGTCCCCTTCTTTGGCCCGCCGGTGGTAGTGGCTCTCGCTCCGCTTCCGCAGCAGGCTTCGCAGTTCGGCAGCCTTGCCTTCCCTCCAATCGCAAAAGGCCTTGGAGCCGAGGGGCTCCAGGAGGGGGAGGAACCCCTTCGCCAGCATCCTCCATGCTTCGTCGAAGCGGTCCGAGGCGATGGCCCGGAAGAACTCCTGGAGATCGGTCCTCAGGACCCCGGGGAGTCCTTTGATTCGTCCTCCTTCGGCGCGCAACAGATGCCGCTGCGCTGTGCGGGTGTGGAGGGAGTAGATGAGCTGGCTGAGACGCCGGCGAGCCCGAAACGGGTCCTCCCGTGGCCACAATCTTCCGATCACTTCCTCACGTGAAAGGACGGTTCCGTCGGAGGCATGGAGCAGGGCGAGAAGGGCGCCCTGCATGGGGGAGAGGGACACGGGTTCCCCGTGGCGGCTGAGGGTAGGTCCGCCGAAAAACTGAAGCAGGAAGACCTCCTGGCCTGCGGGGGAGCCTTCCATGGAGTGGGCGCCCTTTCTTTGGCCAGAACGGGGGGGAGGGCCGCCGCCGACCCTTCCAATCTGTGGGCCCGTCGCCAGCCGGGGCAACTCATCCTCCCCGAGCGGGGAGGGGAACCTTGGAAGGGGCGGTGGCCTCGTTCCGGGTCGCCTCCGCCACCCGGAGGCGATGCCGGTGCTGGAGCGTCTCCTCCTCTTCTGTGCCCACCTCTTCCGTGACTGCCTCCTGAAGGGCGGTCGGATCGGGGAAGAGGGAACGCTGGAGAAACGGGGAAAGGTTCCCTTGGGCCGCTTCCTTCCTCAACCACGCCTCCACAATCCATTCCCAACCGAAGCATGTCCGCATGATCGAGGGACGCAGACCCGTCAAGCGATGCATCTGGTTGCTCAAGGCAAAACCGTCCGAATAGCCGAGATCGCAGGCCACCGTGAACAAGGAAACCCCTCCGCCCTGCAGGCGGATGGCGGCGCGGAGAATCCTGCCCAGGTGCAGCCAGTGGGAGGGTACCGGAATCCCCCGGCTGGCGAATCGGCGCCCGAGGGCCCGGCGCGAGATGTAGAGGGCCCGGGCAAGTCCGGCCACCGTGCGAAGATTCTCCGACAGCTCGAGGGTCTTCCGCACCAATCGGCGGGTCTCGAGGTCCAGCTCCAACCCGCGCCAATGGAGGTAATCCACGACCTCCACAGGCAAGCCTGAGGGAAACCTGCGGAGGACGGCGATGAGTTCCTCCGGTTCCATTTCCTCCACGTGGGGGAGAACGCTGTGGATGCGGCACCGTTCCAGGAGCTCCAGGAGCCGGGGGGCGTCACCCAGCTCGTGGGCAGGCGGTAGGAGGGCGATGAGAGCCACCCCAGGTGGGCGCTCCTTCACGGCGACGAAAGCACGGCCCCAGTCGTCATGCCGGAGGTTCCAGAGAAGGGCTGCTCCCCGAGCCGGCATTCCCTGGAAGGCAAGCGATCTGGGGTCGTCCAGGGGTTGAAGGGTTTGGTAGGGGGGAGAGAAGGCCTGGAAGCGGTGGCCGTCGAGGGAAAGGCGCATGGCGACCTCCTGGGCTAGGGTAACGAAGAACTGTGGCGCTATGGTAAGGGGGCCTTGTCAGCGGCGTGTCAGTGGGGCTGGGGGGGCGACAGGACGAGGGCGCCGGAAGTGTCATCGCTCCCCTTGTGCGCTGCGCCCGCACTTCCCAACCTCCGGGGCACGGAGCTTGAGAAGCTCACGCGAGATGGGGCGATTCCTTGCCATGGCTGTCTTCCTCCCCCTCCCCTCCCCCTTGGTGCCGGCCCGGTTCGTGGCCCGCCCAAACCGCTTCCTCCTCGAAGTCCGCCTGGAGTCGTCGGGAGACGTGCAGTCGGTCCATTTGGCAGATCCGGGGCGGCTCCGGGAACTCTTGCGGCCCGGCAGACGCCTGTGGCTCCGGAGGTCCACGAGTCCGACCCGCACGACCTCTTGGAGCGCTGTCCTGGTGGAAAGTCCCGTCCCCGGAGAATGGGTGAGCCTGGACAGCACCCTCCCCAATCGCCTGATCCGGAAGGCGTTGGAGGAGC
>JAUQOX010000034.1 GCA_030550695.1 Gemmatimonadota bacterium
GGACCGGGCGGTGGCCCAATGGGCCAACACCGCCGCCCTCATGGTGGGCCTTTTCCGCCGGGATTGGGACCTCATTGCCCGGGCGGTGGAGGACCGGATCGCCGAGCCCCTCCGGGCCCCGCTGGTACCGGGCTTCTATCGGGCCAAGGAAGCGGCGTTGAATGCCGGGGCGCTGGCCGCTTCCCTGTCGGGGAGCGGCCCGTCGGTCTTTGCCCTGTGCCGAGGACGCAAACGTGCCGAGGCCGCGGCCGAGGCCATGGTCCGGGCCTTCCGTGTCCATGCGGGGGTCGAGGCCGAGGGTCTGGTATCCAGCGCCCGGGCACCGGGGGCCCGGATTCTGGAGAGGGCCCCGTGAGGACGGGGGGGCCCTTCGGGAAAGGACCCTCCGGGAGGTCGGATGCGAGGGGTCCGGCGGTGGAGTTCCTGAGTACCCGGAGATCCGCGCCCCCTGTCTCCCTGCCGGAAGCCCTTATGGCCGGTCTTGCCCCGGATGGAGGCTTGTACCAGCCTCACCCCATCCCCACCCTCTCCCCAGCGGAATTGGCGTCCCTTCCGGACTTGGAGTGGCCGGCGCGGGCCCTGCCCCCCGCCCGGGCGCTCCTGGCCACGTGGGTGCCCCAAGGGGCGTTGGAGAGAATCGTCCAGGAGGCCCTGGATTTCCCTATTCCTTTGGTTCCCTTGGGGGAACGCCTTTTCGTCCTGGAACTCTTCCACGGGCCCACTCTTGCCTTCAAGGACGTGGGGGCCCGCTTCATGGCCCGGCTCTTGGCCCATTTCCGGGATCCCGCCTCCCCCCCCCTGACCGTCCTTACCGCCACGTCGGGAGACACCGGCGGGGCCGTGGCCCATGCCTTTTGGGGCATGGAGGGGGTTCGTGTGGTGGTCCTCTTCCCCCACGGGCAGGTGAGCCCCAGGCAAGAACGTCAGTTCTCCACCCTGCACGGCAACGTCCTGGCCGTTGCCGTGCAGGGAGATTTCGACGACTGCCAACGCATCGCCAAAGAAGCCTTCCAGGATCCGGAACTCAGGACCGAGCTTCGCCTCACCTCGGCCAACTCCATCAACGTGGGGAGGTTCCTGCCCCAGTCGTTCTACTATTTCCACGCCTGGGCCGAGGCTAGGATCCGCTTCGCTCCGCCGGCCCCCTCCCGGGGAAGCCACCGACCCAGGGGGACGGGGGATGGAGGCCTTCCTCGCCCGCTCCTTGTTTCGGTTCCTTCGGGGAACCTCGGCAATTTGGCTGCAGGCCTCCTGGCCCGGCACATGGGTCTTTCCGGCGTGGAGTTTCTCGCCGCCACCAACGCCAACGACGTGGTGCCTCGTTTCCTCCGGACCGGCATCCTCGAGATGGGCCCGTCCCGTCGCACGCTGTCCACAGCCATGGATGTGGGGCATCCCAGCAACCTGGAGCGGATCCTCGACGGGTTCGGTGGAAATACCGCACGACTCCGACGGGAACTCGCAGGCGAGACGGTCTCGGACACCGAGACTCTGGAAGCCATCCGGCGGATCTGGGGTGAGACGGGCTATGTCTTGGACCCCCATTCCGCCGTGGGGTTGGTGGCCTTGGAGCGGGCCCTTCAGCGCCGCCCCGGAAGTCTGGGCATTCTGCTGGCCACCGCGCACCCGGCCAAGTTTTCCGACGTGGTGGAGCAAACCCTGGGAATCACCCTTCCCATCCCCCCCCCGCTTGCCCGCTGCCTGGAAGCTCCCCGCCACGTGGTCCCCCTGGAACCCCATATCGGGGCCCTGCGGCGGCTTCTCCTTTCCCTAGACTGACCCCCCGGGGCGCCCACCCGCCCCGACCCGGGGCCTGGGGCTCAGACCAACCAGCTGACCACCCGGTTGGCCACGAACGCCCCGAGATACGCCAGCACCCCCATGAAACCGAATTGGATGAGGGGGACCTTCCACCCCCCCGTCTCGCGCCGCACCATGGCCACGGTGGACATGCATTGGAGGGCGAAGGCGAAGAACACCAGAAGGGCCACGGCCCCTCCCGGGGTGAGGTTCTGGCGCAAGGCCTCCTGGAGGCCCACCCCCGATTCGTCGCCCTCCATTCCGTAAAGGGTGCCCAGGGTGCCCACGATGACTTCCCGGGCCGCCAGGGAAGTCACCAGCCCGACCCCGATCTTCCAGTCGAACCCCAGGGGCTCGATGAGGGGCTCCAGGGTGCGTCCCAGGGTGCCGGCCAAACTGTGGTCCATGTCCGGAGGTGCGCCGCCCTCCCGCGGGAGGTTGGCCAGAGCCCACATCAGCACGGATACCGCCAGGATGACGGTTCCCGCCCGCCGGAGGAAGATCTTGGACCGGTCCAGCAGCCGAAGTCCGATGGATTCCAGGGTCGGCCACCGATACGGCGGCAGCTCCAGCATGAAGGGTGTGCGGTCGCTCTTGAGGATGGTGGATTTCAGCACCCGCGCCGTGATCAGGGCCGCCGTGAAACCCAAGAGGTAGAGCCCCAGCAGCGCGGCCGCCCGGGTGCCCAGGAAGGGGCCGAGGAGCGGCCGGTTGGGGAGGAAGGCGGCAATGACCAGGGTATACACCGGTAAGCGGGCGGCGCAGGTCATGAAGGGCGCGATGAGGATCGTCGCCAGCCGGTCCCGCCGGTTCTCGATGGTCCGGGTCGCCATGATCGCCGGCACGGCACACGCGTAGGCCGAAAGCAGAGGGATGAAGGATTTCCCCTGGAGCCCGACCTTGGCCATGGTGCGATCGGCGATGAGCGCCGCCCTGGCGAGGTACCCCGAGTCTTCCAGGATCCCGATGAAGGTGAAGAGGAGAAGGATCTGGGGAAGGAACACCACCACCGATCCAACCCCCGCCCAAACCCCCCCCAAGAGAAGGTCCCTCCAAAGGGAGGGCGGGAGCCGCTCCTCCAGAAAATCGCCGGACGCCGTCACGGCCCATTCCACGGCATCCATGAAGGGCGTGGCGCCGTAGAAAATGGTCTGGAACACAGCCAGGACCACCCCCACGAAGATCAAGGGACCCCAACGGGGGTGGAGGAACAGCGAATCCAGCCTTTGGGTCCAAAGGGGGGCGACGGGCGGGCGGTAGGCCGACTCCGCCGCCACCTGTCCGGCCCACTGCCGGCAGGAGGGAGGGCTTTCCAGGACCGGGAGGGGGATGGGAGCGGGCGCCCGGAAGGTGCTTTCCAGGAATCGATGGATCCCCTCCAATCCCTCCCCTTTGGCGGCGCTCACCAGAACCACCGGGGCGCCCAGCTTCTGGGAAAGGGCCTCCACGTCCACCTGCCCCCCCCTGGCCCGCAGTTCATCGGCCATGTTGAGGACCACCAGAATGGGCTTCTCCAGGGCGAGAAGGGGGGCGGCCAGAACGAGATGTCTACCCAGGTTCGTGGAGTCCAGGACCAGGAGTATGGCGTCGGGTACGCACACCTCGGGCATCTTGCCCCGGATGAGATCGTCGGTAATCCGCTCGTCTTCCGAGCGGGGGTTGAGACTGTAGGTGCCCGGCAGGTCGAGGAGCTCCACGACCTTCCCGTTGGACAGGCGTACCGTGCCGTGGTGCCGCTCCACGGTCACTCCGGGAAAATTGGCGGTCTTCTGGCGAAGGCCCGTGAGGCGGTTGAAGAGGGTGGACTTGCCGCAGTTGGGTGGTCCCACCAGGGCGACCACGGCGGCCGGGGCGGGCCGAGGGTGGGCCTCCCGAGGCAAGGGGGTAAGGGTGGGGGAACCGGAGGGGGGGGGAATCAAGGGCGCCGCCTCGCCAAGAGATGCCTTGCCGTCTCCAACCTCAAGGCAATCTCCGTCCCGTCCACCCGGAAAACCTTGGGGTCTCCCCCGGGGGCCGCATGGGACGCCTCCACCACCGTGCCGGGCAAGAAACCCAGCTCCATCAGCCGGAGGGCCACGTCCGGGGGGAGTTCGAGGCGTTCCAGGACGGCGGCCTCTCCCTCCGCCAGATCCGCCAGAGAAGTCACGACTCCCCGATCCCGGCATCCTGGTCCGTCGGACCGCCCGCCCCCGGAGTCGTCTGCCTCGTCCGGGCGTGTCTTGGCCCCCCCTGACGCCCCCTCCACCTCGAACCTTGGCCTCGCCCTGGCGCCGAACCAGCCCAGCATGGCTGATCCTCCTCGTTGAGAACGAGTTTCAATTATACATAAGATCGAACACTCCCCCCGGGAGGTCAAGACGGACCCGTGGCGGAGAGGGGACTCAGGAGGCCGGTTTCCGGCGCCCGTCAGACCTCATCCCCCCAGGTCCGCTCCCGGACGCGCAACCGAACCTCTGGAGCGGGGAACCGGAAAGGGTGTAGCTTACTGAGAGGAAGGTTGTCCCCTCCGTTCCCGGGTTGGGGGTCGAATCCGAGCACGTCTTTGTGGACTTTCCCGTTCCCGACCCTACGATGACCGCCGACCGCTCGGACACACCCGACGCCCAGGGCCCGGAACCCCCGGCACCCCAGCTGAGCAGCGAGGTGGAACGGGCCACGGCGGTGGCTTCCGTGCTCCGGTACCAAGAAGAGCACAGACGGGCCCGGGAGTCCGTGAAACTCCCGGGAACCAAGCCCTTGTTTCCGCAGTTGGCGGTTCTTGCCCTTTCCACGGCCGTGGCCGTGTACCTTTGGTTCGGCTCGCCGGGTTGGCTGGGCCACCGGCCGGCCCTGCCCCCCCTGGAGGAGGAAGAGGCGTCCGTCGCCGCCGCCATCTACCTCCAAGCGCAGCAGATCGAGGCCTATTGGGCCCGCAACGGCCGCCTCCCCGCCTTCCAGGAAGAGGCGGGCCTCCCGGTCCCCGGAGCCCGGTATGTCCGCATCGACAGCCGCACCTACCGCATCGAGGGGCAGGATCGCCGGGTGGCCATGACCTACCGTTCCGGCGAGCCTCTGGACTCCCTGGGCCGAAGTCTGGAACGGATCCTGGAGAGGTCCGGGAGGGAGGAGCTGCGATGAGCCGGGGGAACCCTACCGGTCTCCCCAGGAAAGGGTTCACCCTGGTGGAGGCCCTCACCGCCCTGATGGTGTTGAGCGCCCTGGTGCGGCTGAGCATCCCTGGGGTGCAGGAGGTGGTGGCCCGAGCCGAGGCCGCCCGCGCCCTGGCCGACATCCGGGCGGTCAAGGGAGCCCTGGAAGCCTACCGGACGGATCATGGCAGGATCCCTTCCGAGATCGGGTCTGCAGCCACCTCCTCGGAGTTGGAGCCGTACTTGCCGAACGGCTTCTCTTTCAACCGCGGGCGCTATCGCATGGACCTGCACGTCTGGTCCCTGCCCTCCGGCCTTCCCCATCAACCCCACGCCCGCACCGTGGTGGGGCTGGCCCTCAGCACCCCCGATCCGGTCTTTGCCGCCGCCCTTTACGGCCTGGCGGCGGAGAGTCTTCCTCGGCTGGTGCTGGGAAACGCCCAGGTCTTCATCCTGGACGTGGAATAGCTGGTTCCGGGGGCGGAAGGTACGTCTTCCACCACGACCCTTCTCCGTCGAACCCCCTTCTCCGGACTCCCCTCCCGGGACCGCTATGGCCAAGAAGCTTCTTCCACCCCATTCTCCCTGTGCCGTAGCATCCGTACACCTTCGCCCATGAGGTCCGAACCATGGATCTGGCTCGTTTTCCCCGAAGACGGTACACGGAGGGTTTCACCCCCCTGGAGCACCTGCCCCATCTCACCCGCCACATGGACGGTCCCCACATCTTCATCAAGCGGGACGATCTCCTGGGCCTGGCCGGGGGGGGCAACAAGACCCGCAAGCTGGAGTTCCTGGTGGCCGACGCCCTCCGCCAGGGGGCCGACACCCTTATCACCGTGGGCGCCGTACAGTCCAACCACTGTCGCCTGACCCTGGCGGCGGCGGTAAAGGAAGGGATGAAGTGCCGGCTGGTGTTGGAACAGCGGGTTCCCAATTCCTACAATCCGGAGGCCAGCGGGAACAACTTCCTCTACCGGTTGCTCGGGGTGGAAAAGGTGCGGGTGGTGGACCTGGGGACGGATCTCAACGCCGCCATGCAGGCCGAGGCCGACGAAGTGGCCGCCCTGGGCAGGAAGGCCTACATCATCCCAGGGGGGGGCTCCAATGCCCTGGGAGCCCTCGGCTACGCCGCCTGCGCCCAAGAAATCCTCATGCAGGCCTTCGAGCGGGGGCTCCCCTTCGACCACCTCGTCTGTGCCAGCGGGAGCGGGGGAACCCACGCGGGGATCCTTGTGGGACTCCGTGCCTTGGGAAGCCGGATCCCGGTCACCGGGATCAGCGTCCGGAGGAGCACGCCCGACCAGGTGGAACTGGTGGGCAAGCTGGCCTCCGAGATCCGGGCGTTCCTGGGAATTTCCGGCGAATGGGACCCGGCCGAGGTCGTGGTCTTCGACGACTATGTAGGTCCGGGGTACTCGCTCCCCACCCCGGAGATGGCCGAGGCTGTCCGTCTCTTTGCCAGGAAGGAAGGGATTCTGCTGGACCCTGTCTACACCGGGAAAGCCGCAGCGGGGTTGCTGGACCTCATCGCCAAGGGGTATTTCAAGAAAGGAGAGAAAGTCCTCTTCCTCCATACCGGAGGCTCGCCGGCGCTCTACGCTTACCAGGACGCCGTATTGCGGCTCTGAGGAGAGAGGGAGCCACCGGTACCCCCGGGACCGCGACCCCCTGGCCCTTGCGGCCCCGGAGCACCGGGGAGCCGCCGTCAAGGGCCGGGGGGGCCGCCTTGCGAGCCTGTTCCGCCCACAGGCAGCCTCACCTCCACCTCCCCTCTCCCTTGGAAGACGAGGATCAAGGGGACGGAATCCCCTTCGGAGAGGGACCTTCTCAGGCCGACGAGCATGAGATGGAGTCCCCCCGGTCGGAACTCCACCTCTCCTGCCGGGGGAACCTCCACGGCCTCCACCGCCCTCATCCGCATCACCCCCTCTTCCTCCCGAGTCTCATGGATCTCCACCGACTCTGCCAGCGGCGTGCGCCCCCCCACCAAGCGGTCACCGACCCGTCCCACATTCCTGAGCCGGAAATAGGCGGCGGAGTTCACCCCGGCGGCCGGGGCGTCTTCCGGGAGAGCCCGGGTCCGCACCCACCCCCCCTCCACCAGCAAGACCGGCTCCAGCCCTTCCGCGGGCTTTCCCCCTCCACCTCCACAGGAGACCCCGACCCAGACCCCTGCCAAAAGCCCCAAAGCATACCATCCCCCTCCTCGCTGCATCTCGCTCCTCCCTGATTGCGTGCCTGCCCGGCTTGCGGCAGCCGGCCCAGGACCTGCCCCTTGACGAGCCTTTAGCCGGATCCGGACCTTCCGTCCGACTTCCCGGCGAAGGACTGCCGGGAAGGCTCACGAAGGGGTAATCTAAAGGGTCATCCTGTGGTAGGCGGGCACCCTGCCCGCGTCATTCCTCAAGGCGAAGGGTTGTCTATGACCATGCGTAACGGCTCCGCCCGCTCACGCCGACCCTTGGGGCACCTACGATGGGCTGCCCTTTTCTCGCTCCTCTTGGGTTCGTTTTCTCAGGCCACTGCCCAGACCGGACTTCTCCGCCTGGACACCATCCGGGCAGGCCGGTTCGACATGGGAAAGATGTGGACCTTCGAGAACCCGCCCCGGGAGTACTTCAGTAGCACCTACGGGTTCCGTGCGGACCAAGACTGGTTCGATGCCGCTCGGATGGCGGCCTTGCGCATCTCCGGGTGCTCGGCGGCCTTTGTGTCGCCCCACGGCCTGGTGGTGACGAACCACCACTGCGTCCGGGGGAACATCGTCCAAGTCAGCCGCCCGGGGGAACGTCTCCTGGAAGAGGGTTTCCTGGCCGCCACCCTGGCCGACGAGCGCCCCATTCCAGGCTTTTGGGTGGACCAGCTCATCGGCGCCGAGGACGTGAGCGAGGAAGTTCTGGGAGCCATGGACCGGGCAGCTTCCCAGGAGGAGAGGGAGCAGGCTCGACGCCAGGTCGTGTCCGCTATCCAGCAACGCCTCGCCGCCCGCCACCCGCCAGGAGAAGGGCAGGTGCGGGTGGATGTGGTGGCCCTCTACAACGGGGGGCGCTACTCCGCCTACACGTACCGGCGGTATACCGATGTGCGCCTGGTGGCCGCACCGGAGCTGGCGGTGGCCCATTTCGGCGGGGATTACGACAACTTCACCTACCCCCGCTATGCCCTGGACTTCGCCTTTCTGCGGGTCTACGGCCGGGACGGCCAGCCCCTCAACACGGACCACTTCTTCCGCTGGAGTCCCAAGGGCGTCCAGGAGGGGGATGTCGTCTTCGTCATCGGGAACCCGGGGCCCACAAACCGCCTGAGTACCGTGGCCCAACTGGAGTTCCAACGGGACGTGCTGGTTCCAGCCCAGAAGGCCTTCTTTTCCAGCCGGGTGGAGATCCTGCGGGAGTATCACCGCTCCCACCCCACCGACGCCCTCATGACCCGCATCCTTTCCCTGTCCAATTCCCTCAAAGCCAACACCGGCCGGTTGGACGCGCTCCGGGATCCGGCACTCCTGGCCCGGAAGGCCGCCGGCGAAAGGGATTTCCAGACGGCCATCGAGGCAGACCCGAGCCTCAGAGAGCGCTGGGGAGGTCTGATCGGGCGGTTGGCGGATTTGCAACAGCGGAAGCGGGCCGTGGCGGCGGAATACCAGGCTTTCGTGCGTCTGGGGGCTGAGGGCACCGAGTCTTCCCTGGTGGTGAGGGCTCTGGCAGCCGCGGAATGGTGGTCGGCCCGCCACAGCGCCGCCTCTACCGACACCTTTGCTGCGCTGGAGCGTCGCCTCCGGGCCGTGGAAGACCTGCCTCCGGAGCTTGAGGAGGCCTTCTTGGAGGCCAGGCTTGCGGATATCCTCCGACACCTGGGAGTCCAGCACCCTGTGACCCAGGCGAGCTTGGGAGGTCGGACACCTGAAGGGGCTGCGGCCGTGCTGTTGTCCCGATCCGCCCTTGGCAGCCGGCAGAAGACGGTGGAGGCCTTGGACCGGGGAACCCTGAGCCCCGAAGATCCCGGGGTGGCGTTCGGCCAAGCTCTATGGAGAGCCTACACGCAGTTCCTCTCCACCTTCCAGGCTTTGACTTCCCAGGAACAGACCCTGGCCGCCGAACTGGGACGGGCCCGCTTTGCCGTCTACGGGCCCGATGTGCCGCCTGACGCCTCCAGCTCTCCCCGCATCACGGACGGGGTGGTGCTCCCCTACGAGTACAACGGAACGCTGGCCCCGGTCTACACCACCTTCTTCGGCATGTACGACCGCCACTACTCCAACGGTGCCGGTACGGATTGGGACCTGCCCCCCCGCTGGCTCCCGCCCCCCGACGGCTTGGACCTGGGGACTCCCTTGAACTTCATCTCCACTGCGGACACCTACGGGGGAAACTCCGGCTCCCCTGCCGTCACCCCCGCCCTGGAGATCGTGGGGATCAATTTTGACCGGAACATCAACGGACTGAGCCGCGACTTCATCTACTTGCCCGAGCGGGGGCGCAACATCATGGTGGACGTCCGGGCCATTCGGGAAAGTCTCGAGAAGGTCTACGGCGGCCATCGGATCATCCAGGAGTTGCTGACCCAACGCCTGACGTCCCCGAACCTGGAGCCAGGATCCCCATGGAGGACCTTGGCCCTGCCTGCCGGGAGGAGCCCATGACCGGCACGTCGTTTCCCCCCGTCCCCGAACTGCGGGTGGCCCGGGTGGTGGAGGCCCGGAACCACCCCAACGCCGACCGCCTCTTGGTCATGAGGATCGACCTGGGGGGCGAAGAGCGCCAGATCGTGGCCGGCATCCGGGCCCACTACCACGCTGAGGAGCTGGTGGGAAAGGAGATCGTGGTGGTGGCCAACCTCCAGCCGGCCAAACTTCGGGGGGAGTGGAGTCAGGCCATGCTGTTGGCAGCCGAGGACGAAGGGGGGCGGCTGGGCATTCTCCTGGCTCCCGGAGCCGCTCCGGGGACCAGGGTCGCGCCATCCTCAGGCCAGCCGCCCGATGGGGAAATCACCTTCGAAGGGTTCCACGAGAACGTCTTGATGGCCACGCCCGAGGGTGTGTTCCTGAACGGCCAGCCGCTAGAGGGGGCCGCTCTGGTCATGGACCGAAGCGTGTACGGTAGGCTGAAGTAGAGGCACGGGGTGGGACTTCGGGCAACAGGTAAGGTCTCGTGAGGTAACGGAAGCCTGAACTCATGCCGGCCAACCTGACCCCCGAATACAAGGCCGCTGAAGCCCGGTTTCGGGCCGCCGTCTCCCGGGAGGAAAAGATCGCCGCCCTGGAGGAAATGCTCCGGACCATCCCCAAACACAAAGGCACCGAGAAGCTCCAGGCCGACCTCCGTTCCCGCCTTTCCAAACTGCGGCAGGAGCCGAAGAAGAAGGGAGCCGCCAAAGGGCCCAGCCACCGCATTCCCCGGGAAGGCGCAGGTCAGGTGGTCCTGGTAGGTCCCCCCAATTCGGGCAAGTCCAGCCTGGTGGCCACCCTCACCAAGGCCAAGCCCGAGGTGGCCCCCTACCCCCTCACCACCCGCGAGGCCACGCCGGGGATGATGCCGTACCAGGACATCGCCTTCCAGTTGGTGGATTTACCTCCCCTCGCCGAGGAATACGTCGAGCCCTGGGTGTATGACCTGGTGCGAGGGGCCGATCTGGTGTGGCAGGTCGTGTCCATCGAATCAGCCCTCACCGGTCTGGAGACGGTCGAAGACCTCCTGGGCCGCCGGGCCATCGGACTGTATCCGGCGGGCTCGCCACCACCCCCTGTCCCCAGGCTGGGCTGGACCTATAAGAAAGCCCTCCTGGTGGTCACCGGCATGGACCGCCCCGGTGCCCGGGACGACCTGGAGGTCCTGGGCGAGCTTCTGGAGGTTCCCTGGCGGATCCTCCCCGTCTCCGCCGTCCGGGGCGAGGGCCTCGAAGATCTCAAACCTGCCACCTTCGAGGCCCTGGAAATCATGCGGGTCTACGGAAAGGAGCCCAGGAAGGAGGCGGATCTGACCCACCCCTTCGTCCTCCCCAAAGGGGCCACCGTGGCCGACCTGGCGGAGTTCATCCACAAGGATCTGGCCCGCACCCTCAAGTTCGCCCGGGTGTGGGGCCCCAGCGCCTTCGACGGCCAGTCCGTGAGCGCCCACCACGTCCTCCAGGAGGGAGACGTGGTGGAGCTGCACACGTGAGGCGTCATTTCTTCCTTCCCGGCCGGTACTCCCGTACGATGTGCCCCTGGAGCTGATGGGGGTAGAAATACACCTCCCTCAAGTTTCCCGTGGCATACCGCTCGGCCTGGTCGTTGAAGTGGGGCGAGGCCGGGTCATTGCTGAGGCCCCCGGCCGTCACCGCCCGGGCCCGCACGCTGTCGCCGAACTCCACCACCGCCACGAAGCTGTTCCCGCTGGTGCCGTACCTCCTCTTGGTGCCAGGATAGGTGCGGGCTTGGAAGGAAGCCAGCGAACCCCAGTTGCCAGAGGTGAACCCCACAGGGGTGCTGGGGGCATCGTCCTTGAACTCCTGCACGATGTCACCGGTGAGACGCTGGAACCGGTTGATCTCACCCCAAGGCACCCTCCAGCTCCCGAAATCTTCCGTCAGGCGGTCCACGGCGGCCGCAAGGGACTCCAATGCCCCCCGGCCGGCACGACCCGCCTTCACGTACTCGAAGTCCGTCATCCGGGCCGCCGCCGCATCCCGACGCACCCTCTGCAACACCTCCTCTCCCCAATATATGGCAAGGGAAGTGGCCTCGGAGTCCACGCCCCAACGAAGGTCCCAACCCCGCAGCAGTTCCACCGGCTCCGCCAGCTTGTTCTTGAGAGGGTCCCCGGTCGGAAGGGCATCGAAGGCACGAATGAGGGGCGGAAGGATATCCGCGAATGCAGGGAGGAAGGGGTCGTAAGCCGCTTCCACCAAAGCGTCCAAAGTAAAGTCCTTGCGGTTCTCCAGGACCATCACGGCATGGATCCCTCGGTAGTTCTCCCGCGCCGTTTCGAAGTAGGCCGGATAATCCTCCCGTTTGGGGCTGTAGGGTCCAGCAGCTGACCACGGCCAGTTGTTGGTGTTCTGGATCCACCCGTTGGGCGGGTTCAGCACATTGGGGCTCTCGTCCAGCGAGTGCACTCCCTTCCAGTCCGTGGCCGGGTCAGTCCCGTCCACCGGGCGGTTCCAATCGAAGCGCGTGTCACGAACGGGAACGAAGTTGGCGTGGAAATAGGCAATATTGCCCTCGGCATCCGCAAAGACGGTGTTGTTCGAGGAGTTCGTGTGCAGCTCCATGGCAGCCCGGAACTCCTGGTAGTTCCTGGCCTTGGTGCGGGTGAACGACTGGGTGAGGGCCTCGACGGGCTTTTCCATGAGGGCTACGCTCACCCACTTGTCCCCTTCTTTCCGAACGATGGGACCCCGGTGGGTGCGGTAAATCGTGAACTCCCGCTCGGCCGTTCCCGTATCGGTCTTATAGGTGATGGTGACCTTCCGCATGGCCATGGGCCGCTCTTCGCTCCCGTACCTGTAGAAAACGCTGTCGCCCCGCTGGACCACCGTTTCCAGATATTCGTCAATGTTGTCCACGCCGCTGGAGGTGTGCATCCAGCCGACCTTCTCGTTGAACCCTTGGTAGACAAAAAACTGCCCCCAGGTGGAGGCGCCGTACACGTTGAGACCTTCTTCGCTGGTAACCTGGGCTTCATGCCGGAAGAAGAACGAGGTGTGGGGGTTGATGAGGAGGAGGGTCTTCCCGTCGGCCGTGTTGGAGGGAGCGATGGCGATACCGTTGGAGCCTGAAAGCTCCCTGAGGGCCTCCGGATCGAGGCCGTCGCCGAGGTCCCCCCAGAGGTCTGCCCCTGCCGCCGCAGAAGCCAAGACCGATGGGCCGCGGGGCGCGAGACCCGCCCAGGCAGCTGCACGGCGCCCGTCGGGAGGCCCGGCGGCAACCTGGACGCCTTCCGGCTCGGTCCCTTCTTCGACCCCTTCATAGAAAGCGCGAAGCTGGCGCAGGTTGATGCGCTCGATGTCGCCCCCGATACTCCCCTCGGTGAAGGAAAGGGCCATCCAGGGCTCAAAACGGGTAAGGACCTTCGGTCGAGTTTCGGGGTGGGTGTAAAGGTAGTAGTTCAACCCTGCAGCCCACGCGTCCATCAGCGCCTTCAGCCACGGAGGGCTCTCGGTGTAGAGGCGCTTCAGCTCTTCAGGGTCGTTGAACATGCGGGCTCTGAGGTCCTGCCAGATCCGGTTCTCGCCTTCGGCCTCCGCCATCCTCCCCAAGGCCGTGAGGTAGTTCACCTCGATCCGGTTGAAGTCATCCTCGGCCTGAGCGTACATCATCCCGAACACCGCATCGGCATCCGTCTTCCCCCGGATGTGAGGAATCCCCCAGTCGTCTCGGACGATGTTGACGTTCTTGGCGTAGGCCTCCCACGTGCCCAAGTCGGGAGGAGCCGTGCGATCCGGAGCACACCCCACCCAAGCCAAAGCCAGCAGAAGCAGAAATTTTTTCATGGCTTCCGATCCTTGCGTAGTGTCGACCTTCCCCTGCTCTCGCGCAACCCGGCATTCTACGCGGCCGATCCCCCCCCGTCCAGGGTGGCGATCCTCGGGGCCCGCGCTTTCCCACCCCTTCCCACCCCGAGCCTCAAGCAGGGGTGCGACGGTTGGCCGACGCCTCACAATCCCAGGGCAACGGCTGAGGAGAACCTTCCCCCGCAGAGTGGGCTTCGGGCCCTGTAGCGCCGGGGAAGTAGGCCCTAGGGAGAGCTGGAAACGGCTATGGGCCTGGTGGAATGATAGACGACACGAGACCGGCGACGGAGACGGCCCCCGCGACGGCCGACATGTGGCTCACACCGGGGCAGAGGAGTGTCGTGATGTCCTTTTTCAGCGACGAATCCTTCCGCTCGACCGATCAGAATTGCTTGAGACTTCAAAGAACCCTGGAGGCTACGCTCGGCGTGCCAGGGGCAGCCGGTGTGGGAAACTCGGGCTCTTTCGCGGGCATTTCAGTTTCGGAATTGCCTGGCGTGTGGTTTCATCATTCGATATTTTTTGACGGATACCCCTACAGCGAGCGTCGCCGGGTCGTTTACCATGAGGCCGCCCATCTGGCCTTTCTCGGTGACGACCACGCATTCGCGGATCAGGCAGCGGCCTACTGCGCACGCCGGAGTGACTCTCCCTCCTGGGGCTTCGAAGGCTAGGGAACCGGACAGGTGAAAGAGGAAACAGGAGGGAGAAAAATATGATCTCGTTCGCCATCGCAACCCTCGTCAGCCTGTTCTCGGGCCAGCCGACCTCCCCCGCGGTCCTGCAGCAGGCCACCTGCGACAGAGAGTGCGCCGCCGTGCTGGAGGCCACCCTCGCCTGGTTGAAGGAAGAAATCGAGAGGTACAACCGGAGCACGAGGGACCCCGCGCTCTTCCTCTTCGTAGATCCCCTGTCGCCTTCCGAAGGGAAGTTGGCCGGAGCGGCGGGGGAGAAAGCCCTCCGCGCAGCAGCGGAACGGTCGGGTCTTCCCGTTGCGGGACGAAAAGAATACCTGGGCAAGGTGGTCTGTCGGGAGAGCCCGGACGTCGAGGCCTGCCGGCCTTTTGCGGGTATGAGCTATCTGGAGGTCAAATCCCTAGAGAAGATCTCCTCCGGGGCCTTCCGGGTCACAGCAGGGTTCTCGGTGATCAGGAGTTCTGCGGAGCTTCCAGGGCCCGGTCTCGCTGTGCTCCGGGGGGCTGTCCTGCGGCTCGAGAAACGTCAGGGGAAGTGGACGGTGGTGGCCAAGGAGCTCACCATCGTGAGCTAGGGAGGTTAAGGAGCAGTCCTTCGCGCCGCGGGTTTTAGGGGCCGGCAGCGTTATGGGCCGGGGGAGTCTTCAGAGCCACCTAACGAGTTCCCCCCTGGCAACCTTTCTTCGGCCCAGCCCAAACCAGCGAATGCCTAAGCATTGTCCCCTGGCCGCTCAGCGGTAGGGGGTGGAAACCCAGCCGAGGTCGAGGTAGCAATCGCCCCGACCTTGCCTGGTGTGTAGGGCTGGCCGTCCCAGACCCCCCCCACCAACAAGCCGGGATTGGCCCCTGCTCCTCCCCAAGCCACCCCCCGGCAGCGGAAGAGTCCAATCTCCCACAGGGCGAGCCTCTTCACCCCGTGCCAAAACCCTAGAAGTACCCGCTTAGGCAAAGGAGGCGGGGAACGGAATAGTATGGCACCAGACGCATAGGTGCTACAGAGTGTAGCTGTGCCCCCCTGAGGTTCCATCCCCTTTCCTTATGCCCTGCGTCATCCCAGCGGGCCCTGCTACCGGCCGGCACGCGGCGAGGGACGGGCTAGGGGCGCGGGGGCGGTCGGTTGCTCCCGTCCCCGCAGGATTCACCTGGAAGGGCAGGGGGAAAGAACCCTTATTCAAAATCCACCGAGGAGCTTGCGGTATGCTAGGAGGAATCCCGAGGGCCCTGTGGAAAGCCCTGCCCACCCTGGTCTTTCTGACCCCTGTCTCTGTTACAGCCCAGGACCGCGTCATTTCGGGCACGGTAACCGCAGCGCTCGACGGTCGTCCCCTCCCTGCCGTCTCCGTCCTCGTGGTGGAAACCCGGCAAGGAGCAATCACCGATCGGCAAGGGAACTTCCGCGTTGCGGGGGTCCCCTCAGGACCCGTCACGCTTCGGTTTAGCGTCATCGGCTACCGCACTCGTGAGGTACGTCTCGAACCCGGTCAGACCTCCGTCGGCGTCAGCCTCGACGAAGACGTGCTGAACCTGGACGCCATTGTGGTCACCGGGCAAGCCACGACCTTGGAGCGCCGGAGTGCCACAACCTCCATCGCCTATGTTGCCGGTGAAGACCTCAACCGCGTACCGGCTCCGACGGTTCTCAATGCCCTCACCGGGAAGATCACGGGGGTGAACCTTCAGACCAACTCCGGGGCGCCGGGGGGTGGGATTCAAATTCAGGTCCGTGGAAACTCCACTATCCTGGGAGCCTTCGATCCCTTGGTCGTGGTGGACGGCGTGATCTACTCGAATGCTAGCATCCCGGGCCCCCGAGGCTTTGTCAATGCCGCGGCATCGCCCACGCTGGAGGCCGACCCAGTGAATCGGATTGCCGATCTGAATCCGGCGGATATTGCCAGCATTGAAGTCCTCAAGGGGGCAGCAGCCTCGTCCATTTACGGGTCCAAGGCCTCCAACGGGGTCATTGTCATCACCACCGTCCGGGGACAGGCCGGTACTCCGCGGGTCAACCTCACCCAGAGGATAGGTTTGAGTACGCCCCTACGGTCCCTTCCCGAGCGGTGCTGGACGGAGCAGGAGGCGGTGGCCCGCTACGGCGAGGTCGCCCGCCCCTTTTTCCAAGGGCTGCCCGCACCCCCTTGTTTCGACCATTATGCCCAAGTGTTCCACAACCGCAAGCCGTCCTACGAAACCCTCGCAGACCTCCGGGGCGGAACGGAGTCCACCCGATATTTCGTTTCGGGCGGCTGGAAACACGAGGAGGGGATTGAGCCAGCTACTTTTGCAGATCTCCAGACCCTCAGAGCCAATATCGATCAGATCCTGAGTCCCACCACAGAGCTGAAGATCTCCACGGGCTTCAGCCGATCGGCCAACAATCGTGGCTGGAACAACAACTGTAACAACTATGGCTGTCACGGCTACGCCATAGCCTACATCCCCAGCTTCGTGGACCTGACCAAGCGCAACGCCGACGGCAGCTTTCCCACTCCCACCGTAGGTCCCCAGTCGAATCCCCTCCAGCTCATAGAGTTGGCGGAAAACCTGGAGGAAACTCTGCGATTCACCGGGGGCATCACCTTCCGCTGGGACCTCTTCGACCGATCTCGGCAAAGCCTGCGCCTGGTGGCGGGTGGAGGGCTAGACGCCTTCGACCAGAACAACAGGGTGTGGTCCCCGAACGACCTGTTCTTCGAAAGAGTCCAGGCTCTTCCTGGCGAATCGCTGAGGAACACCGCGAGGAGCCTCTTCTATAACTGGAACCTGAACGCCATCCACAGCTTCACGGGATCTTTCTTCACCGCGAACACGTCTGTCGGTCTCCAGTATGAGGACCGCAAGATTCATACGTACCTCATCCGCACCCAGAATCTACTGCCGGGCCAGCGGAACGTGAATCAAGGCACCAACGTTTCCACTACCGAAAACCTCGAGCAGGAAAGGACTGTTGCCGTCTACGTACAAGAAGCACTGGGCCTGCTGTCCGATCGTCTTCTTTTGCTGGGCGGGTTGCGGGCCGAGCGGAGCAGCGTCAACGGCGACACCCGGAAATACTACATATTCCCCAAGATCTCCGCTTCGTACCGC
>JAUQOX010000266.1 GCA_030550695.1 Gemmatimonadota bacterium
GGGTGGGGAGGGGCTCTGTAGCTTCCACGATGGCGTCCACGTGCCGAACGTGGAGGAACGAGTCCCCCAGAACCCTGGGCATCATCTCATTGACTTGGGCGATGACGTGCTTGGCCGACTGGCAGGCGGCCCGGGAGGCCAAGGTCTCCACCCCTAAGCTCATGAAGCCATGCTCGTCGGGAGGGGATACCGAGACCATGGCCACATCCAGGGGGATGATCCTTTCCCGGAAGAGTCGGGGGATCATGTAGAGGAAGACGGGAACGTAGTCGGCCCTTCCGTCGTTCACCGCCGCCCGGTCGGCGGGCCCCACGAAAAGGGAGTTGTGTCGAAAGTGTCCGGCCATCTCCGGGGCGGACAGGGGGTCATCGCCCAGAAGGAGGACGTGGTTCAACTGGACGTTTTCCAGCTCGTCTTTGCGGGCCGCCAAGGCCCGGACGAGGGTTTGGGGGATGGCGGCGTTGCCGCCGTAATAGACACGGTTTCCACTCTTGATCACGGATACCGCCTCTTCGGCGGTGCGCAGTTTCGCTCGGTAATCGGCAACCCAGCTCATGGATCAGGCCTCCGTGGACAGGAGGTCCGTCAAGGGTTCGAAAGGAAGTCCGAAATGCTCGGCAAGGCCTCGATGCACCACCTGCCCCCGGTACAGGTAAACCCCTTGGGCCAAGGCGGCGTTGGATTGAAGCGCCCTTTCCAGCCCCTGTCGGGCTAGGGCTTTGATGTAGGGGAGCGCCGCGTTGGAGAGGACCCGGGAGGCCGTCCGGGGGACATTGGAGGTCATGTTCGGGACGCAATAATGGACTACGCCGTGTTGGATGTAGGTCGGCCGGTCCAACGTGGTGGGCCGGCTGGTTTCGATGCAGCCCCCCTGGTCGATGGAAATGTCGAGGATGACGCTGCCCGGCTTCATTTTCTTCACCATTTCCTCGGTGACCAGGAAGGGCGCCCGCTCGCCGGGAACGAGAACCGCGCCGATGACCACGTCGGCAATGGCTGTGTACCGATCCAGCCGTTCCTCGGTGACCAGGACCGTATGGGGGCGGCCCAAGAGCTCCCGCGAGAGCCGCTGGAGCTTGTTCATGTCTTCGTCCACCACCATGACGTGGGCCCCGTCGCCCAGGGCGGAGCGGGCGGCCGTGGTCCCTACCGTGCCGGCGCCCAGGATGAGAACCGTGGCGGGCGGGACCCCAGGGACGTTTCCCACCAGGATCCCCCGTCCGCCGGCCTCGGCCTGGAGGTAGTAGGCGGCAAGGGGGATCGCCATCTGCCCGGCCATCTCGCTGAAGGGGTTGAGGACAGGGAAATCACCGGTGGCGTCCTGGATGATCTCGTACCCGATGAGGGTCACCTCCAGCTCCATGAATCGCTCCATGTTCCCCTTGGGAATCACGGCCAGGTGCTGGAAGGCCAGGATCGTGCCTCCCGGTCGGAGGAGATCCAGTTCCTCGGTGGCCGGTCTTCCCACCCGGCAGACGATGTCGGACCGATGGTAGGGTTCTTCCCGGGAATAGACGATGGTGGCCCCCGCAGCCTGAAAGTCCCTGTCGGTGAAGTGGGCTGCCTCTCCAGCTCCTTGCTCCACGAAAACGGTATGACCTTCCGAGGTGAGCTGGGACACGGCAAAAGGAGTGAGACCGACCCGGTGCTCGTGTCGATGGATCTCTTTCGGAACGCCGATGATCATGAGCCATGCCTCCGGGGGTGGGTGGATCGGGGCGGCGTCGGACTCCGGCGGGTAGCAATCTCCATGGGTTTGCCTTCCTGGTAAAGCCCCCTGGCCCCCCCAAGGGGGGGAACCTTTCCGCCGGAGGGGAGGGGCGGGCGGGAGGGAAGGGGGGGAGGGCGCGCAGATTCCAGAGAAAAGAGGCGCCTTTTCGCCGTAGCCGGGGCCCCTCGGGGCCTGCTGGCCGGGCTGGCAAGGGGCGCCGGCGCCTACCGGGCAGCGGTGGAGCCGCTGCCGGGGCCGCGGCGGAGAGGGGCCTCAGCGAAGAAAGTCTTGTTCCAGCTTCTCCAGCAGCTCCACCAATTCCTTCGCGGGCGCGCGGCCCCGGTCCGAGGCGTACCAGCGGCGTAAGGCTCGATGCCGTGCCTCTGCTGGCAGGTTCCTACCTTCGGTTTCGAACCACTGTTGCAAATCCCGGGGCCGGGGACCCCATTGGCCCACGGGTTGGCCCCTAGGATCCAGGATCACCACCACCGGGATGGAACGGGCGCCCTTGGTGAGGTGGCGGTCCATCAGGCCGGGGACTTCTTCCCGTCCCACCACCCTGAGCTCGAGGGCGGGAGCTCCCCCGATGAGGTGCACCACAGCGGGCAGAATATGGAGGCAGTCGGTACACCAATCCTCGGCGATGGCCAGAAGACGCCAAGGGACGGTGAGGGCAGCGGCCCTTCCCAAGGTGGAGGGGTCCAGTCGAACGGCTCGAAGTTGATGGTTCCAGAGGTCGCGCTGGTGTTCTACCGTCTCCAGGAACCGGGGAAAGGTTCGCGCCTCCCGGAAGATCTCCTCATAGTCCATGGTGGAGCTGAACACGGGTCGTCATGGGGAGGGTGGTGGATCGGACGGAAGGAAGGCCGATCCCGTGGCCCTGGCCAGGTCTGGGCCGTTTCCTTCCCGGTGGCCGCACGGTGGCCTACTTTTTCCTCCGACCGTCGCCGACGGCAAGGAATGCGTCGGCGATCTTGGAGTAACCCTGAACCGCAGGAAAGATTCCCCAAGCCTCGCCGGCGACGTTCGACCAGGGAAGGAGGTCAGGATCCTAGGGTCATGAAGGCCATCGCGGAGGTTCAGATCATTCCCATCGGAGCGGGAGTTTCGGTTCGCAAAGAGGTGATGCGAGCCCACCAGCTTTTGGAGGAGTCGGGCCTCAAGGTTGCCCTGCACGCCAACGGGACGAACATGGAAGGCGAACTGGAGCAGATCCTCGAGGCCATCCGCCGGACCATCGAGACCCTCCATCGCGAGGGAGTCGTTCGTCTTTCCACCCATGTGAAGCTGGGAACCAGAACCGACAAAGTCCCTACGCTGGAAGGGAAGCTCTTCTAAGTAGGCCCCCCACGGCGAAGGCCCTTTCCGTCAGGGGTTCGACGACGGAGGGCCCTCGGGCCAAAGGGTAATCCGGACGTACTGATCCTGCCTCAGCCACCGGACGGCGTGGTCCCGTACCTTCTCCGGGGTCACCCCGTCGAGAAGGCTCGAGTCGGCCAGAAGACGAGGGTCGGTGCCGTTCTGGTACGCCAGGCTCAGCTGGGTCAGCCACCAAGCGTTTTCCTGCTGGCTGGTTTCCCGGGTCCGCCGTTCCTGCTCCCGGGCGGCAAGAACCTGCTCTGTGGTGGGCCCTTCGTTCTGGAGGGTGCGGATCTCGTCGAACAAGGCCGTCGTCAGCTCCTCCACCCTTCGGGGGTCTGAACCGAAGGCCACGCTGAGGGTGTACCGGCCGTAGGGGAAGCGGTCGTAGCTGGTTTCCACCGTAACGCCATAGGTGCCGCTCATCTCTTCCCGGAGGCGTTCCCTCAGACGCGTCTCCAGAATGGACCCCAAGATTCTCATGCCCAACCGATCCTCCGGGGTAAAATCGAAGGGCCCCGAAAAGACCACCACGGTTCGGCTCTGTGGCTCTATCCCCTGGACCACTCGTTTTTCCACCACCCCGGAGGGGGGCCGGATTCCCAGATCCTGCCAGCCCTGCTGCCCCCCGGCCACCGGGAGCCCTCCCAAGTAGCGTTCCACCGAGGGCTGGACCCGGGGGAGGTCCAAAGAGCCCACCAGAACGAAGGTGAAGCCGTCCGAGCCGGCAAACCGCTGGCGGAAGAAGTGGTAGGCGCGGTCCAGGTCCACTTCCCGGAGGGTCTCCCGGGAAAGGGGGCGGGCTCTGGGGTGGCCCTGGCCCATGGTAACGGCCAGGGTGTCCTGAAGTGCCGCCTGTGGGCTCCTGCCCCGATTGGCCAGAAGGGCGTCCAGTTGCCCGAGGAGGGCCCGGAAAGCCACCTCGTCCCTCCGGGGGGCGGTGAAGTAGAGATAGACGAGTTGGAGCAGGGTCTCCAGGTCCCTGGGCGATGCCCTGCCGGAGAATCCTTCGAAAAGTTCCGAGATGTA
>JAUQOX010000267.1 GCA_030550695.1 Gemmatimonadota bacterium
TCCAGGGTCCCCCGGCGGCCTAGGAACCGCCGGGGAGGGGGGCCTACGGCGGCCGCCCCCCGCGCCACCGCGAGGCCAGGGCGGCGTATCGCCCCCCCCGCAGAGGAGGAGGCCCCTCAAAGCGGCACGTTCCCGAGGCCGGGAAGCATTCCGGGGACAGGGTAGACGCCCCCGGGGGTTCGGGGGCCTCGACGGCGCCAGCGCCTCCTTCCCCCGACCCCCTCTCCGGCTGCGCCGGGATCCGCGTCGCGGGGTTATCCATTCCCCTCCCTCTCGATGGCCTTGCGGAAATGCTTATCGTACCACTCGACGATCCGCCTCCAGTGGTCCCGGAAGTCGTCTTCCGAGGCGCCGGCCCTGCCCGCGCCGTGGCCGGCTTTCATGTAGTTGACCCACACCACCTCTTTGCCCAGGCGCCGGAGGGCGTAGTACATCTCCCGGGTGTTCGTGGCCGGCACGTTCCAGTCCCCCTGGCCCGTCATGAGGAGAAGGGGCGTCTTGATCCGGTCGGCGAAGAGGACCGCCGAGTGGGCCCAGTACTTGTGGGGCTGCTCCCACAAGGTGGCGCCGATGCGGTCCTGGGATTGTTCGGCGGCGTTGTAGTTGCGGGTGGTGATCTTTTCGGAGTCCCCCAAAAACGAGATGATGTTGACTTTTCCGCTGATGTTGATGGCTGCGGCAAAGCGGTCGGTCTGGGTAATGATGAGGTTCGTGGCGTAGCCACCGTAACTGGTGCCGTGGATTCCCAAGCGCCGCCCGTCCACCATTCCTTGTTCCATCAGGGTGTTGATGGCCGTGGTGACCCCCTTCATCCAGGCTTCACCGGGAAACCCGATGTCGAAGTTCACCGACGGCTGGAGGACCAGCCATCCCTGGGCCGCCAGGATCTGGGCACCGGCGTTGTACCCGTTGTCGAAAAAGCTCTCGTAGATCTCCGCCACCAGGGGCACGGCCGTCCCCTCCCGATAGTCGGCCGGCACGTGGAGGACTCCGTACAGGGTGTCGCCGTCCACGTCCAGGTAGCGGATGAGGCGGCTCTTGGCAAAAGCCACCTCGGCAAGCCAGGGGTTGGCCTGGGTGAGTTGCCGCGCCCCTCCGAAACGTCCGTCGGCCACCCAGAGTTCGTCGGGGCGGTCGCCGTCGGATCGCCTGACCAGGATGCGGGAGCCGTCTTCCGCCACCGTCCAGCCCCGGTAGAGGTCGGAATCCGACACCAGCACTTCTTCACGCCCGCTCGCCACGTCCAGGCGCACCAGGCCCCGATCCCAACGGTCGCGGGCGGACCTGGAGGCGTAGAGGTAACGCCCGTCGGCCGTCCATTGCACGATGCTCAGGTTGGGCGCCCGTTCCCATTCCCGTCGGGTGGCACCCGGGAAGGCCCAGACCCGGCGAGGTTCGGCCTCCTCGTCCAGGGCCATCATGTAGTATCCGTCCTGGGCCCGAAGGAGCAGAGCCCCGGAGTCCGGGCGCCAGCGGTCCAGGGAGAAGCTCCGGCGGGTGGTGTCGGTTTCCGAGAGAGGCCTCCGGAAGTCCCGGGTGAGGTTCCGGGCGCTGTCCGCCTCCAACCCCTTCACGAACACATCCCCCCGGTCCGCCCACGCAAAGGTCCGACCGTCCGGGCTGAAGACCAACCTTTGGCGCCGCTCGCCTTTGGGGAGGAGGGCCACCGCTTCGGCCCCCGGCTGGAGGGCCTGGCGGAAGTAGGCGTATTCGGTCCCTTCCCCCGTGCGGTACGAGGTCTTCAGGGGTGTGGCCACGGTGTAGGTGAGGTGATCGCCGTCGGGCCCCACCCGCACATCCTGGTAGCGGGCTTCGGGGGCCAGCACCCGCACCTCGCCGGTGGCCACGTTCACGAGGGCCAGTTCCATGAGTCCCGACCGGTTCCGCACCGCGTCCCAGGCCAGGAAGGGTTCCGAAGCGTCCTGCACCACGATGGGGCCGAACTCCAGAGCCTCGTACGCGGCCCGGGCCTCCGCAGACCAGCTTGGAGTCCGAAGCCCCACCACCAGGCCCGAGCCGTCGGGGGTCCAAACCAGGGGGCCACCCCAGGCCACCTCCCTGTCCGGGCGGAGGCGGAGGGTTCGCACCCTCCCCCCGTTGCGCTCCCAGATCTGCAGGCGGACGACACCGTTTTCATAATGTCGGAAGGCCAGCCGGTCACCGGCGGGGGACCAAGTGAGAGCCTCCACGTTCACAGGGCCCGGAAACAGCCGATGGGTGCGGCCGGTTTCCACCTCCATCACCTCCAGCTCCAACCGGTTCGGACCGATGTAGGTCGGGTCGCCGTAGCGGAAGTGATCCGTGCCCAAACGGCTGGCAGCGGTGCTGTAGGTGAGGGCCACCCAGAGGGCGTCTTTCGTGGCGTCGGCCACCGTGACGTTCCGGACGCGAAGGGCGTCTTCCACGGTGAAGGGTCGGAGGGAAGGCTGTTCGTAGGTCCGGCCGTGGGCCGGGGGAGCTTCGAGGGTGGAAAGGGGAGGGGCTTGGTCGGGGAGGGGGGAGCCGGCGGGACCGGGGTTCCCCAGGGTCAGCACGAGGAAGCAAAGGTAGGGGCCGAGCAGCATGGTCGAACTCCGTTCAGCAGGGGACGATGGACGGGAAGGTAGGGCTGGAAGGAGACCCTCCACAACTCCATGCCCGGTCCCTAGCCCCGGACCCGTTTCTGGGCTTGCCCACCGCTCAAGGCTTCAGCGGAGGGCGGGTTGCCCTGGATTAACAAATCGGGGGGTCCAACTGTCCTTGGGTATCCGGCAAGCACCGGAGGTGTTCTGTTCGTCTTCCTTTCCACGGAGGTCTCGTATGCGCCGCTTCGCTCCTCTTTCGGCCCTCGCCCTGGTTCTGGCGACGGCCCTCCCCCTCCGGGCCCAGAACGTGTCCGGAACCTGGGAGCTCACCTACTCCACGCAAAGGGGTGAGCGGACCATCACCCTGGAGCTGGCCCAGCAGGGCGCCACCGTCACCGGAAAGGTGATCCTCCCTGCCATGGGCGCCAGGGGGGGCGGTGGTGGCAATCCTCCCCCCAACATGCCGGCCATGCCTCGCGAGGTGGAGATCAAGGACGGCAAGATCGAGGGGAACAAGCTCACCTTCTCCTACGAAATGGGGATGGGCGAACGCTCCTTCACCCAGACCTTCACCGCCACGGTCTCGGCCGACGGAAAGAGCATGGAAGGCACGATGACCGGGGGTTTGGGAATGGGAGGGGCGGCCCCCCAACCCATCCCCTTCAAAGGGGTGAAGAAGGAAGGCTAGGCTCCGGGGGACTCGGTTGCTCCTGAAGCGCCAGGGTCTACCCGCCAAGGTCAGGACCGGGGGACGGCATGACCTGTTCCCCGGTCCTGCTTTCTGTTTTCACCCCCCCGCCCCCGTGTAACGCCGGAGGGCCGCCTTCCAAAAGGCCCGCGCGGCCACCAGCAGCGCCCCCGCAACGGTAGCACTGGCCACGGCCACCTCCACCCCCAGGCGCCCGGAGAGGACTCCCGGCGGAACAGTGGTGATCCAGGCCATGGGGATCACGAACACGAAAAGGAAGCGTAGGGGTCGCGGATACGCCGTGACGGGAAACCGCCCCGCCTCGAAACAGGCGTCGAAGAGAACGGCGAGGTTCTCCACCGCCACGAACCAGAAGGCCAAGGTCATGAGACCCAACCAGAGGGCGTACGCGATCCCTACCGCGGCGCCCAGGGCCAAAGCAAAGGCGAGGATCTCCTCCACCGAAGGGGTGTGGCCCAATCTTCCGAGGGCGTAGGCCACCAGTCCCAGCCCCAAAACCCCGTCGGAGAGGTGCCAGACCACCAGCCGCCGAAAGGACACGTGAAACTGGGGATCCACCGGCTTCACCAGAAGGAAGTCCAGCGTCCCTTGGCGGACCATGGGCACCAGCCGTCCGAGGTTGGGCCGCAGGAGAGCCTCCACCACTCCCCCCAAGGTGTTGAATACCCCCAGCAGAGCCGCCACCTCCCAAAAGCGCCACCCCCCCACTTCCTCGGCATGGCCGAAAAACAATCCGGCCGTCAGGAGTGCCGTCCCGAGCCAGAAGGCCGTGGCCGCCAGGCTGGCCAAGAAGTTGCCC
>JAUQOX010000268.1 GCA_030550695.1 Gemmatimonadota bacterium
GAAAGGCTGGTTGCGGAGCTCTGCCGCCAAGGCTTTGGCGGTGGCCAGGCCGTCCATCCCCCCTTCACCCCGGAGCAGCACAGCCCGATCGGCTCCCATGGCCAGCCCCTGCCGCAGGGTCTCCTGAGTCTCGGGCCCTCCCAGGGAGAACAACACCACTTCCCCCCCGCCCTTGGCTTCCTTGAGCTGGAGGGCCGCCTCGATGGCGAACTCGTCGTAAGGACTGATGATGAACTTCACTCCCGAAGGATCCACCGAAACGCCATCGCCCCCCACGCGGACCCGGGCTTCGGTGTCCGGCGTCCTTTTGATGCAGACCGCGATGTTCAACGTACCTCTCCAGGCTGAGGTCCTTTCTTGCCTTCCGCCGCCCCCCCTTTGGCCGATTCCGGCCCCGACGACGGCGAGGCGGAAGCGCGGGCCAATCTACGCCCCCCGGCCCGTGGTTTCAACCGACACCAAGGGTCCTGGGCAAGCGTGGGTCTGGGGGGCGCAGGTCACGGGAGCCAGGAGCCGCCCTCGCTCCCGGCTGTCCCCTGGAGAACGGCATCCACGGGCGCAATACGGCTCCCTCGAGGCCCTGCTGGCGGAGCTCGCTCCCCCCCTGGCTAGAGGACGGCACCCACCAAGGCGAAAGCCCCGGTGGCCACGGCAGCCGCCAGGAGGGCGTACGGAAGCTGGGTCCGAACGTGATCGATGTGGTCCGTGGCCGAGGCCATGGAGGAAATGATGGTGGTATCGCTCACCGGCGAGGAGTGATCGCCGAAGACCCCCCCGGAAAGGGAAGCGGCAACAAAGGGGGCCAAGGGAAGCCCCATGGCTTCCGCCGCCGGAACCGCGATGGGCAACATGATGGCGAAGGTCCCCCAGGAGGATCCGATGGAGAAGGCGATTCCTGCCCCCACCAGGAAGACCAACGGGAGGAACACCACCGGGGGCAGAACCCCTTGGGTGATCTGGGCCACGTAGACCCCCGTCCCCAGGGCCCGGGCCACATCCCCCAAGGAAAGAGCCAACAGCAGGATGAGGGCCATGGGAACCAGCCCTCCCGCCCCCTTCAGCCCCGTCCGGGTGAGTTCGTCCACCGTGGCCCCTCGTTGCACAAGAAGGAGGACCCAGGCGGTGGCCAGGCCTGCCAGGACCGCCCAGAGCACGCTGGTGGAACCGGAGCCCTCCATGAGATTGCCGTTCCCCGTGATATACAGGGAGACGGGCATCATGAGGACCATGACGCCGATGGGCACGACCATGTTCCGGGCCCGGGGCGGCAAACGGGGATTGGTCGGGGGCGACAACACCGCCTCGTCCACCAGGGGCTTGGCATTGGGCCAGAGGAGCATACCCGCACGCGTGCGGGCCTCCGCCTTCTTCATGGGTCCGAATGCCCAGCCTGTGTAGGCGACAAACAAAGCCAGACCTAAGGCGGCCATGGCATAGAAGTTCAGGCCCACTGCCGTGAGAAATACCCTCACCGGCTCGTGTACCCCCAGGCTTGCAAGGATTCCCAGGTTATACGCACCCCAAGCGTTCAAAGGAATCATGATGCAGCTGGGCGCAGAAGCCGAGTCGATAATGTAGGCCAGCTTCTCCCGGGAAATCTTGAAGCGGTCGAAAAGGGGGCGGGCAACGGCTCCCGCCGTCAGGACGTTGATGTTGGATTCGATGAAGAGGCTCACACCCGCGCCCCAAGCCAACAGACGAGCTCGTCGAGGGGTGGTGACCCACCTCCGCTCCTCGAGAAAGGCTACAAAGCCCCTGACCCCCCCCGAAGCCTCCACCGTGGCGATGAGGGCACCGATGACCAGCGTGAAGAGGATCACCCGGGCATCACCGGCATCCCCCAGGACCGCCACTGCTCCGTCGATGGCCCGGACCAATCCCAGCAACGGGTTCCAGCCCTCCAGGATCGTCCAGCCCAGCCACACCCCCCCTGCCAAGGAGAGGTAGACCTGCCGGGTGGCGATGGCCAGGGAAATGGCCAGAAGGGGCGGGAGGAGGGAAATCCAGGATGGATCGGTCATGGCCAAGGCTGGGGGTGTGGGGAGAGGGGATCAGGGGGAAGGGAGCCCCGGGGCCGGCCCCCGGGAAACGGCGGGGTGGTCCCGCAGGAAGAAGCGGAGGGGCCAATGGGCCGCTTGCCGGATCCCCACCCGCCCGGATACGGCGACCCGGTCCTCCGGTACCTGCCACCCCCTGAGAAGCTCCAGGGGGGGGACTTGCAGGGGATGACCGTCCAGAGCCCCCGTCACCCCGAGGGCCTCAGCGACTCTCCCGGGGCCGGAAGCCAAGGGTTCCTTGCCCTTCCGACGACGCCGCATCACCTCGATCCCGCTCAAGGGATCCAGAGCCCGGATCAACACCGCCGCAGGAAACCCTTCGGGGCCAGTCACCACGTTCAGACACCAATGCATCCCGTAGCTTCGGAAGACGTAGGCCCGGCCGGGCGGGCCGAACATGCTCCGGTTCCGTTCGGTCCTTCCGATCCGGGCCGCCGCATGGGAAGCCGGATCCTCCGGTCCGATGTAGGCTTCCACCTCCACCACCACTCCCGACACCTCCGTGCCGTCCACCCGGGACCGGAAACAAGCCCCCAGGAGGTCCCGGGCCACCGAAGCCGCGTCCCTGAGGAAGAAGGAGGGGGGGAGCACCTCCCCCTCCCTCCCTCCCGGGGGCTCCGACCACGGCCACGGGACCGGCGTCACTGAACCGACGGCCCCCCTTCGGGAGGCCGTCTTCGTCCTAACGGCCACGCCTGGCTTTCGGGTTGGTACCCGCCCGGGAGCGGCGCCGTCGGCTTTCTCCACCTCCGGGCTTTCCTGCCCCGGTCTTCTCTTCGGTGTCGGCGGCTTCGATCTTGGGCGATTTGCCCCCCCCTTCCCCCTCACCCTTCCTCCCGGCTTTCTTCCGGCGCCGTTGGAGGTCCGCCTTCCAGCCTTCCAGGACGGCTGCGGCGGTTCTGGCAGGGAGCAGGCTCTGCACCCGCTCGGGCTCGTGGTGAAGCACCCGGAACAGGTCGGCGCCGAACGCCTCCACCAAGGTCTTTGCCGTCTTCTGGCCCACTCCCCGGTAGGTCCGACTCAGGTATTCCACCACTTCCCGGTCCACCGTGGGCAGTCCGAGTTCCGAGACCTCGAAGCCACCGGACACCGGGGCCGGGCGGGGGGAGACTCGCCCTTCCTCCCGCTTCCCCGGGATCGCCTCTGCTCCCCGCTTCTTGCCCCGCCCCCGTTGCTCGGGAGCAGGCGACGGTGCCGCGGGGGCCGCCGGGCCGGACGGCTCTCCCTCGCCGGGGGGCCGGTGCGAGGGAGCGGAGTCGGAGACGCCCTCCTCCCCTCCACGGGGAGGCGTCTCCTGAGGGGCAGGCCAAACCACTTGCCCCTCCAGGAGGGGGGGCGGCCCCCCTTGCCCTCCACGCTTCCAACGGGAGCCGGGGCGGAGGCGGACCGGCACCGCAGGGGGCGTCAGGGGCTCGGGCGCCAAGGCTGCCCGCTCAACCTTTTCCGGAGGCGGCAACGACTCCCCGGTTGGGGGAGGGGGTGGAGGGGCCCCCGGCTGGGCGGCCTGATCGGGAACGGGACGGGAACCCTCCGAGGGCTGAACCTCCGTCCGACGCTTCGGCCCGACGGGGGATCCCTTCGGGGGGGACGGCCGGCCGCCCTTGGCTCCCTCCGCCCGGGGTTCCGTGCCTTTCGCTTCAGGGGACGGGCTTTCCGGGGCCGCAACTTCGGCCGGCGCCCTCCGGCGTGGGGAAACCCGGTAGGTCCCCCCTTCCCCTTTGTGGAGATCGACGACTTCGTGATCATGAGCCTGGCGGAGGAAACGGCTGAACTTCCCGAAGCCCAACTCCCCTTCGTCGAAGTCGGGGTCCAGTTCCAGCATGCGCCTCTTCACGTCCGAGTCCCGCACCGACGCCTCCCCTTCGGCCTCCATGAGGTCGCCCAGGGCCCGGACCAACAGGTCGTAGGCCGAGCGCAAGGGGTCCACCGCTTCCTCCCTGGGAGCGGGCTCCTCCTTGGGGAGAGCGGCACCGCGCGCCGGCTTCTTCTCTTTCTCTTCCTCCTTCCGCAAAGG
>JAUQOX010000269.1 GCA_030550695.1 Gemmatimonadota bacterium
CCCTGAAATCTGCAAGACACCGGAGGTCCAATCCACCACCAGCCCATCCCACCCCGCCACGACCCGCCCGGGGTAGCCGGCCCGGGCTACCAGGGCCGGCACCTCGCCGGGGTCCAGGGGGGGATAGACATGCACCGTGACCAGAAGTTCCGGGCGGGCCAGGAGAGCCAGCTCCGCCAAGGACGAAGGACTCAGGTGGAAAGGGAAATCCGACCCGTCGGGCTGGCTGCATTCGGCCACCAGAAGCCGGCACCCCCGGAGGAACTCCCCCACCCGAGGGGAGGGACCCGTGTCCCCGGTGAACCCCAGATCGCCCGCCGGCCCCTCCAGCCGGAAGGCCAGAGAATCCTCGGTGTGGGGGGTCCGACACGCCTGAACCCGGAACGCCCTGGACGGGTCTTCCCATCCTCGCCCTTCCGCCACCTCCACGCAACGGACGGGAAAGCCCGGATCCAGAATGGAGGGGCCGTGGGCCCGGGCCAGGTGCTCCAGGTGCTCCTGCGTGCCGGCGGGGCCCACGATCCAGAGGGGTTCGGTGCGGGGGGAAGAGAGGCCGTGTTTCAGGGTGAAGAGGAGGGTGGCCAGTTCTCCCACATGGTCGGTGTGAAAGTGAGAGAGAAGAACGTGGCTGACCTTTTCCCAGGGCAGCCCAAGGCGGGCCATGGTCCTCAGGGTTCCGCTTCCGCAGTCCAGAAGGGCCCTGGCGCCCCCCCCTTCCACCCACAGGGCCGGCCCTCCCCGGAAGGGATTCGGCCGGAGGGTTCCCGAGCCTACCACGCAGACCCTCATGGCCAGAAGACCATCCGCCGCGTCTGTTCCTCCCTCCCGGCCCGGAGGCGGAGAAGGTAGACCCCGGGGGCCACGGTGCGCCCCTGGTCGTCCCGACCGTCCCAGGTAAAGGACATGCAGCCGTCGGCAGAGACGTCGCCCTCCCGGCCATAGATCCCGGGCGGCAGTTCCACAGGGGGACACCCAGGCCGGGGAATGAGCTGCCGGACCCTTCCGCCCCGGCCGTCCAGAACCGCAAGTTCCACGAAAGCCGTCCTCGCCAGATCGAACCAGATCCGGGTCTGCCCCCCTCCCAACTCCGGGTGGGGGAAAGGGTTGGGAAAGTTCTGGTACAGGAACGTCACAGGTTGGACAGGCGGCCCCGCCTCCCCCGTTTCCGCCCGCCGGGGCCCAACGGAAACCGCAAGAAGGCTTCCCCCGACAAGGAGAAGAGGCTTCCTAAGCCACCCTGGCACCCGCCGCCTGCAACGCATCTTCCAGCCGGACTCCCACGATGCGGCTGACCCCCGGCTCCTCCATGGTGACGCCGTAGATCCAGTCCGCCGCCTCGATGGTCCGGGGGTTGTGGGTGATGACGATGAATTGGGTCTGGCCTTTGAATTCCTCCAGGAGTCGGACGAAGCGGTAGATGTTGGATTCATCCAGGGGAGCATCAACCTCGTCCATGACGCAGAAGGGGCTGGGCTTCACCAGATAAATCCCGAACAGAAGGCTCAAGGCCGTCAGGGCCCGCTCGCCCCCGGACAGGAGGTCGATCCGTTGGGTCTTCTTCCCCCGAGGAGAGGCATGGATCTCGATGGCCGCCTCCAGGGGGTCGGGACCCTCCTCCAGACGCAGGTCCGCCTCCCCCCCTTCGAAGAGCCGAAGGAAGGTCGCCCGGAAATTCTCCCGGATCTGGTGGAAGGTTTCGTGGAAGAGCCGGGTGGCGGTCTCGTTGATCTGGCGGATGGCATCCCTGAGATCCTGACGGGCCCGTCGGAGGTCCTCCCGCTGACCCACCAGGAACTCCAGCCGACGGCTCTCTTCCTCGTGCTCCTCCACGGCCAGCATGTTCACGGGGCCGAGCTTTTCCAGACCTTCGGCGATCTCTTTCAACTCTTCCTGGAGGGCCTGGGGATCCCCCTCCAGGGGCTCGGCCTCCGCCAAAAGCACCTCCAGGGGGCGGCCCCATTCCCCCTCCAGCCGGTCCCGGATTCGCCCCATCCTCCCCTCCAGTTCCTGCCTCTCGAGTTCCAGCTGATGTCGCCGGGACAACGCCTCCCGCTCGGCGGCCCGGGCTTCCTTCACCCGCCGTTCGGCCTCCGCCACCGCCTCGGAGACCGACGCCAGGGCCTCTTCCCTTTTCCTGAGTTCCGCCAGGGCCCTCTCTCTTCGGCGGAAGAGGTCCTCCGTGGCCTGTCGGCTTTCGGCCAGGAACGCCTGAACCTCTTCCCCTCCCCGCCGGAGTTCTTCCTCCTCGCGGGTAAGCTCCCCCAGGCGCAGGCGGGCCTCCTCCCGCGCCCGCCTCATCCCCTCCAAGCGCTCCCGGCTTCGTTTCCACTCCCCTTCCTCCCGGGTTACCGCCACCGCCAGGCGGGCCTCCTCTTCCCGGGCGGCTTCCCAACGCTCCTGCGCCCGGGACACCTTGCTCCCCAGCGACGCCTCGGCGGCACGGAGGGCCTCCAACTCGGCGGCCACCAACCGGCCCTCCTCCGCGGCCCTCCGGGCCCGATCCTGCGTCCTGGCACGGGCGGCCCGGCCGGCTTCCAACTGACGGGCCATCTCTTCTTGGTGCCGGTGCAGGCGTAGGCGCCGGTCTTCCTCCGCCTGGGCCTGGGCCGAAGCCTGGCGAAAGGCGTCCTCGGCCCTCCGGAAACGCCGCCACCCCTCCTCCACCGCCTCCTCGCCCCGGCGGGCCGCCTCCTCGGCGGCCTCCCGTCCCTTTCGGGCCTCCTCCAGGGCCAGGGAGGCGGCATCTCGATCCTTCCGGAGGGCCTTGAGTCGCTCCCTTCGCTCCAGGATTCCCGAGGCCCCCAGGGGATTCCCCAACCGGACCACCCCCCGCAGGTCCACGGCGTAGCCGTCCACGGAGAGGACCCCCCTCCGCCCCGGGCCCCCTTCCGCACCCCCGGGAACCAACTCCACCCCGGCCAAGAACCTTCGCACCCAGACGGCCCCCGGCTCCTTCAGGCGAAGAACCTGCAGGAGGGACCCCTCCCCTCCCTCCCCTACCCCCACCCCCTCCAAAGGTAGGAGAAGAAGGCCACCCCGCCCCCTCCAACGCTCCCGGAACCAAGATCCCAAGCGGCGGACGGTCTCCTGATCCTGGACGACCACGGCCTGCACCAGGGGGCCCAAAAAGGCCTCCACACCCCGCACCACCTCGGGGTCCCCTTCCAAGAAATCCCCAAGGACGCCTACCACCCCCGGATCCCGGAGGGCCAACACCTCCTTCACCACCGGTTCCACGCCCTCGCGAGCCCGTTCCATCCCCTCCAAGGCCTCGATCTTGGCCTCCAGGCCCCTCAGGCGGTCCCGGGCCTCCGCCTCCACGTGCCGAGCCTGCTCCAAAGCCGCCCTGAGGCGCTGGGCCTCCTGACGAGCCTCTTCCCACGCCTTTTCCGCGGCCCCCACCTCTTCCTTGAGCTCGGCCAGGCGGGCGGTGAACAGATCTCCCTGGGTCGCGGCCTCACCCAGGGCCCGGGCCCCCTCCTCCAGCTCCCGCTCCAGCCGCTCCAGATGGCGGGACAGTTCCGCCCTCTGCCCTTCCGCCGAGGCCGCTTCCCCCTCCAGATGGGCCTGCCGCCGGACCAGTTCGCGGATCCGCCCTTCCAACTGTTCCAGCTCGCCCCGGACCTGGTCCAAGGCCTTCCGGGCTTCCTGGGTCTCTTTCTTCCAGCGGGCCTCTTCCTCCCGCAGCCCCGCCAAGGCCCGGCCCTGGCTTTCCTCCAGTTCCGTGAGCTTCTCTTCGTCGTGCCTCAGCCTTTCCAGCCGCTGGAGGAGTTCCTCCCGCTCCTGGGCCAGCTGGGACAGGCGCTGGCGGGCGTGCGCCAGCCTCTCGGAGGCCACCGCCGACTCCCGATCCCGACGGAGGATCTCCTGCTGGAGCGCTTCCGCTTCCGAGGCGGCTTCCCCCCGGGCCCGCGCCATTTCCGCCTCCCGAACCCGAAGGGTTTCCAAGAGGGTCTCGGCGGTCTGGAGTTCCGCGGCAAACCCCGCCTCGAGTTCCACGTCCCCTGCCAGTTCCCGCACCACCTCTTTCCACCGCCCCTG
>JAUQOX010000035.1 GCA_030550695.1 Gemmatimonadota bacterium
TAAATTGCCCTGAGAACCCGATCGGGGGACCCCCTCCCCTCGGCTCCCCTCCCACGGTTGCCGCCGCACATGTTTCGGCTCTCCGGACACCTCGGGCCCACGGCGATGGGCTGGTCTGGTCAGGCTTCCCAAATGGGGGCCCTGACCGTCCTCCCCCTCTGGTTGGTCTTTCTGGCCGGCCCGGTCCCACGACCGGCAGGGGCCGTGCAGCGGTTCGAGGTGGAGCTGGGTGAGCAGAACCGGGTGCGGTTCGTTTCCCGCACCCCCCTCGAGAGCTTCGAAGGGAAAACCTCCCGGGTCGACGGCTTCGTGCAACTGGAAGGTGGGGGACTCGACGGACCCACCCACCTGGAGCAAAGTCGTTTCTACTTCGAGGTGGATCTGGCCAGCCTCCGGACGGGGATCGGACTGCGGGACCGCCACATGAGGGAGAACTACCTCGAGACGGCCCGCTATCCCTTTGCCACCTTCCAAGGGCAGATCCTGAGCCTGGACCGGAAGGTGGAGGGCTGGTGGGACGTCCTGGCGGGAGGCCGGCTGGCCATCAGGGGTCGGGAACGCTACCGCGAGATCCCCTGTAGGGTGGAACCCCTGGATGGGGGTCTCGGCGAGGGGACGGGGGTGGTGCGCAAGGAACCGTCGGACGGGGGACGACCGGGCCAACGTGTCCGGGTGGGATGTGCTTTCGAGGTGGCTCTCGCCGAGCACGGGATTCCCATTCCCCGTCTCATGTTCCTGCGGATCGCCGACACCGTGCGGGTGGAGGTCGAGCTCAGGTTGAGGCCGTTGCCGGGAGGCCCCGGCGCGGTATGTGGGCCCCAGGGGGAAGTGGTCGGGGGCCGGGGTGGGGAAGGAGAGGTCGGTTGTCTTCCCGGCGGGGGGGGACGATGGGCACGAGAACGGAGGGACCGGTGACGCCCGGGCGGGGGAGGGGAGGGGCGGGGCGGAGGGGGGTCGGGCGAAGAGGCTTTCCCGTGGGTGTGGGCCTTGCCTTCGTGGGAAACTTCGCGGGTTGCTTCGCCTTGGCCTCCGGCCAGGCGGCTCCTCCCCCATGGGAGCGGCGTCTGGAAGCCACCCTGCCTCCCCCCACCCTGTTCCATGCCCCGCTGGCCATCCACCTTCCCACCGCCGCCACCCTGGGACCGGGGGAATGGCAGTTCGAAATATCCCACCGCTTCTACCCCCCCCTGTCGGCTGGCCCCGAAGCCTTCTGGGGGTTGGACGGGCCCGTGAACATCCGCATCGGAATGGGCTGGGCACCCGGAAGGGGGCTCCTGGTCACGCTGGCCCGGAGCAACGTGGGGGACAACTGGGATTTCCAGGTCAAGAAGGTGGTGTGGGAGGGCCATTGGGGATCCCTTCCCCTGGCGGTAGCCGGGTTGGGGGGGGTGGCCCTGGAGGCGGACGGGGGGCGCAGGAAAACCCTCCATCGGGAGAACCTCCAAGGGTATTCCCAACTTATCCTCAACCTTGGTCTGGGTGCCCGAGGCGCGTTGGGACTGGTCCCCTCCTATCTCTGGAATGCCCGCGTGGAAGACGAGGGGATGGAAGGGCGGGGGGCCTTGGGAATCCACGGGCGGGTGGGCCTCAATGCGCTCCTGGCCCTGGAGGGGGAATACCTCATGGGATCTTTTCCGGGGGGGGATCTCCATCCTCTGGCATCGGCAGGTGTGGAGCTCGAGACCGGGGGTCATTTCTTTAAAGTGTTTCTGGGAAATTCCGTCGGCCTGAACCCTGGACACGTCCTGGCCGGCTCGCCATTCCCCCTGGCGTTTCGGCAACTCCGGCTGGGGTTCACCATTACGCGTCTGCTGCGTTTCTGAGGGGTTGCGAGGCCCCCGGCGCTCCGCCCTGTGCGGCGGGGTCGGTATCCCCTTTCCGGAAGGAGGTGATCCGTGAGGATCGCAAGGGCACTGTTCGTGGGTACCCTGCTGACAGCGGGGGGGTGTGGAGGAGATTCGGCCACAGCACCTTACGGCGACCCCGGCGGCAACACCGGCGGAAGCGGGAGCGGCTCGGGGACTACGGTAAAGGCCGATCCCTCCTTTGCCCAGGACATTCAGGCCATTTTCAACCGGACGGGGTGCACCGCTGCCGGTTGCCACGGGTCGTCACCCCAGGCGGGCCTGGACCTGCGGACGGGCGTGAGCTACGGGCAGCTGGTGAACGTGCCCTCCACCCAGACCGGGATCCTCCGGGTGATCCCCGGAAACGCTCAGGGGAGCTACCTCATGATGAAGCTGGAGGGAAGGGCCACCGTCGGGGCCACCATGCCCTTGGGTGGCAATCCGCTGGGAAGCACGGACCTCGGCAACCTCCGCAACTGGATCAATCAGGGGGCGAAGAACAACTGAAGGGGAGGGGACGCCCCGTCCCCCCGGTCCACCTTGCCGGGGGCAAGGGTTCCCGGAGGAGCCGGCACCTTCACCCCCTCGGGGGGGATCTCCGCCAGGGTGCGGATGCGCAGGCGCCCCGAAACCTCTTCAGGGGTCCAGCGGGTCTCTACGGTAAGGGTCTTCGGCTGACCGGGGAGGAGATCGAAGAAGTTCTCCCCGAAGCGGGCGTCCGGATCGCCGTCCAGGGAAAGGGCCACGTCCTTCGCCAGGACGTCGCTCTCGAGGGTCAAGACGACGCTGGCCGGGCTGGAGCCCGGTTCGGCTCGGATCCCGATCCGGGGGGCCTGTAGAGCCAGCTCCTTGGGGGGGACGAAATAGAGGAGATTGGCGGCCGAGGGGGGGCCGGCGTCGCGGCTGCCCCGAGCCCTGGGGCTCGCCTCCGTTCCCGAGGGTCGGAGCACTGCCTGAAGGACCACCCGGTTCCGGTCGGCGGCTCCCAGGGCCTGGCGGGTTTCGCCTTGCCAGAGGCGGAGGCTGCCGCCCGCCGGAAGATCCACGGGGAAGGTGACTTCCCAGAGCCGAACGCCGGCGAAGTCCTCCAGCACGAGACGGAGTTCCCCCTTCCACGGGTCTCGACCCTCCCAGACCCCCCACGCCTCGAGGCGCCCGTCCTGTTCCACCAAAGAAACCAGAAGCGGCGCGAAGGCCTCTTTGGCCGCGTAGTGGAGCGCCTTCCACCGCCCGAACCAGTCGCGACTGGACCAGGACACCACAGGCCAGGTGTCGTTGAGCTGCCAATAGAGGGTACCCATGGTCCGCGGCCGGGCCCGCCGGTGGGCTTCGAAGGCCACCCTCATCCCCCGGGCCTGGAGGAGCTGGCTCACGTAGGCGAATTCCTCCAGGCCGGCGGGCACCGGGTAGTCCCTGGCCATGTATTCCCGGATGATCTCGAAGCCCCGGGGGTGCTTCTGATGGGCCCGCAAAACGGGGTGGTCCAGGCTTCGGTCCTCGGGGAGGGTGAAGGCCCAGAGGGTCTCCACCGCCGGAAAGCCCTGGAATCCGTATTCGCTGGCAAAGCGGGGGAGCTTGTCCCGGAACACCTCGAAGGGCTCGCCGCCATGCCACACCCCCCAATAGTGGCTGTCCCCCCGCTTGAGGCTCTCGGGGTCCCCCCAACCCAGCATGGGAGAAGAGGGCCAGTAGGCCCGGGAGGGGTCGTGTCGGGAGACGGCGTCCGGAAGAATGCCGTAGAAGACGGCCGCATAGGCTCTTTCCACCGCGGCGGAGTCGGCCGGCGAGGCATAGCCCCGGGCCCAGCCCCACCGCCGCCATCCTTCGTCGATCTCGTTGTTGCCGCACCAAAGAGCCAGGCTGGGGTGGCCCCGCAGCCTGCGGATCTGGTCCGCAGCCTCGGCCCTGACACTGGCCAGGAAGGCGGAATCCCCCGGGACCATGGCATTGGCGAACATGAAGTCCTGCCAGATGAGGATCCCGTGCCGGTCGGCCAGGTCGTAGAACACGTCCGGAGGATAGACTCCCCCTCCCCACACCCGGAGCATGTTCATGTGGGCTTCGACCACATCCCGGAAGAGGCGGCGGTAGTCGTCCTCGGTGACCCGCGGTACGAAATGGTCCAGGGGCACCACGTTGGCCCCTTTGGCGAACACGGGCACCCCGTTCACCCGGAAGTGGAAGCTTTCCCCCACACTGTCGGGATCCACCACCAGCTCCACGGTTCGAACACCGGCCCGGGTGGTGCGCCGGTCAGAAAACCCCCCCCCTCGGACCTCGGCCTGGATCGTGTAGAGATGCGGCTCCCCCAAGCCGTTGGGCCACCAGAGTCGGGGCCGCCGGATCTCCACAGGGAGGACGAACGTATGGACACCGGCCTCCACCTGGGCGCTCTGGCGGACCCGGGGGAAGGCCCTCTGGGGGCTGGCAACTTCCACGGTCACGGAAAGCCTGCCGCCCTCCCCGAACCGCTCCACGGCTTGGGGAGTCACCTCCACCTCCACGAAGGCCGCCAGACGGGCCCGGTCCGGGGCAAGGGACGCGGTGGCCGTGTGGAAGTCGGTGAGGCGCACGCCGCTCCAGGCCACCAGCTCCACCTCCCGCCAAATTCCCGAGGTCACCAAGCGAGGACCCCAGTCCCATCCGTACTGGTAGGCCGCCTTCCGGACGAAGGCCCGGGTGGGAGGGGAACCGGCATCGTGATCCATGGGGAGCGGATGAGGATAGGCCTCCCTCAGGGCTCGCCCGACCCTCAGGGGCGACTCGAACCGCACTTCCAGTTCGTTGGCTCCGACCCGGAGCAACCGGGCCACTTCCACGCTCCACTCCCGGAACATGTTGTCGGCCCGGAGGATCTCCCGGCCGTTGAGGCGTACCCGGGCGAAGGTGTCCAGGCCTTTGAAACGAAGTTCTACCCGCTCATGGGCCAGGAACGCCGAATCCATGGGCAAAGCCGTCCGATAGATCCATTCCTTTTCGGCGATCCACCCCAGCCGGTCCGCCTCGTCCCGCCAGTAGGGATCCGGAATCAGGCCCGCGCCCAACAGGTCGGTGTGCACTGTCCCAGGGACCGTAGCGGGGATGGGGGTGGTGAAGGTGTCCACCCCCACCAGCGTCCAACCGTCGTGAAGCAGCCGCACTTCCACCGCGGGCCGGGTGCGCTGACAGCCGGCGGCCAGAAACACGCCGAGGAGGGCGACCTGGGCCAGGGCGCTTCCGGCTAGGGGGTGCCGGACCCGCCTCATCCGCCGATCCAGCCAGACCCTCATGGTTGTTGCCTCCGGAAGGGGTGGGCCTCGGTGTTGAACACCACGTCGTGGAAATCCAAGGCCGATGAAGGGGCAAACAGCAGCCAGGCGTACTTGAGGGTTTCTGCCAGGAAGAAACTCTCCATGTCGTCGCTCTTCTCCTTGCTTCGCACGTCGCGCAGGTGCGCGTACCCTCTCTCCGTGCGGCAGTACCGCACGATCCTCCGGAAGATATCCCAGCCCAAGGCTTTGTAGTGGGGATCCCCGGTGAGGGCATGGAGGACATAGGCCGATTCCAGCGCTTCGGGGCGCAAGGGGTAACCGCCGTGGACGACCTCGAAGGTGAGGTAGTCCATCTGCTCCGGCTCGACGTCGAATCGGGTCCACATGAAGTGAACGGATTCCATGAGGCGGGAAGCCCGGCCCAGGTCGCCGGAAAGGGCCAGAACCCCCGGCCAGAAGGCGTCCAAAGCCCCGAAACGGGTGGACAACCGCTGGCCGGTGTCCATGTGGACCTGTCCATACCAGAGGCGACCGTCCACCTCATGGGCAAGGTAGCGATGGACGGGGCCGATGCTGGCCTCCCACATGCTCCGCAGATCTTCGTCGCCGAACAGGAGCCAGCCCTTGTAGAGGTACTCGTACCACGAGTCGATCCTGCCGGAGAGATGGGACGAGCGGTCCTGCCACTGACCGGTTTCCACGTCGATGGTGGTACCCACCAGACCCAAAGGAGATCTTCTGCGGAAAAGCTCCTGCATTCCCCGTTTGGCTTTTTCGTAGTAAACAGGATTGCCGGTATGCCGTGAGAGGATGCCGAATTCCAAAAGGAGGGTGCCGATCTCCGCAGGATTGTTGACCCGGCCCCGCTTCTCGCCGGTGCGGAGGTTCACCATGACGTAGGGCATCGCCGTGGGACTGTCGAAAGCGGGCAGCAGGCGATTTCCCAGATCGGTGGCCAACTGCAGGAAGCGCTGATCCCCGTCCAGCTCGTAGGCCGACAGCAACCCGCCCAAGAGACGGATGGTCACCTCAAACACCTGAACGAAGAAATCATGGTCGAAGGAGAGTTCCCTGAGGATGAGTTCCTTGGCCTGGGCCGCCTCGTCCCCAAGCCCCATGAGGAGCATGGTGTCGAAGGCGTCCACGGGGGTCATGAGGAGGGAACGGGCGTACCAGTTCCGCCCCGTACCCGAGAGGGGCCTCAGGGCATCGTACCCCCGGGCGAATGTCCAATAGCCCCGCCAGGCGTGGAGGAACTCCGTCTTGACGGCCTCGGCCATTTCCCGGTCCGACCAGCGTCCCTGGAAACCCGAGGGCGGCCGGGCCCCGGGGGCGGTACCCCACGAAGAGGGCTCAGGGCCCATGTCGAGTTCCAACCTTCCCCCCCGGGCGATTTCGTGGTGGTGGAGCCAGCTCCGGGGCAAGGGACGCCCGTTGAGGCGCGCCGACCGGATGTACCGGTGGGTTTCGGACACCCCCGGGGCCCGGACGGTGAAGGTCCTGCCGCCGCCCAAGTCCAGGACGGCTTCTGGGAACAACGGCGTACCGATCACGTACACGCCGGCGGCGGGGTTCACCGGGTAGAACCCCAGGGCGGAGAAGATGTACCAAGCCGACATCTGGCCGCAGTCTTCGTTGCCGCTGAGGCCGTCGGGTGCAGCCCGATACTGGGTGGTCAGGATGGTGCGGACCCGGTCCGCCGTCTTCCAAGGGGCGCCGGCGAAGTTGTACAGGTAGGCGATATGGTGGCTGGGTTCGTTCCCGTGGGCATATTGGCCGATCATGCCGCTGATGTCCGGGGAGGGACGCTCGCCGGTGACCAGGGTGTCCAGCTCGAACAAGGAGTCCAGCTTGGCCAGGAAAGGTCCGTCCCCTCCCATGGCCGCGATGAGGCCACGCACGTCATGGGGCACGAACCAGGTATGTTGCCAGGCGTTTCCCTCGGTGTAGTCGGTACCCTCCCGGTGATCGGAGCGGCGGGGGTCGAACGGCTGGGTCCATTCTCCCCGGGACGTCCTTCCCCGCATGAAGCGGGTCTGGGGATCGAAGACATTGCGCCACTGCAGGGACCGCTTCTGGAACTCCCAGAAGACCTCCTCCTCACCCAGATCCAGGGCCATGGAGGCCACGGCCCAATCGTCGAAGGCCAGCTCCAAAGTCTTGGTGACCGACTCCACCTCCAGGTCGGAGGGCACGAACCCGTAGGCCACATAGGCCCCCACCCCCCTCCCCTGCTGGGTCTGACTTTCCACCATGGCTTGGAGGGCTTTCTTGCCGTCGAAGCCCCGAAACCCCTTCCGCCAAGCCTCGGCCACCACAGGGACCGCATGGTTTCCCGTCATGGTGTTGGTTTCGTTTCCCGCCAGAGACCATACGGGCAAAAGTCCGTACTCGTCGCGGAAAGAGAGCATGGATCGGATCAGGTCGTCCACCCGATCCGCATCCAGGAGGGTGAAGAGCGGATGCTGGGCCCGGAAGGTGTCCCAAAGGGAAAAGATCTCGTGTTTACGATAGTCCCGGGCCGTGTGGATCTTACCGTCGGCTCCCCGGTATCGGCCGTCCAGGTCTTGAAAGAGGACAGGCGCGAGCCGCGTGCGATAGAGGGCGGTGTAGAAGATCTTGCGGTCGGTCTCCGATCCGCCTCTCAGGCGGATCTTCCGGAGTTCACGCTCCCAGCTCCGACGGGCGGCGCGTCTCACCCCCTCGAAATCCCATCCCGGGAGCTCTCCCTGGAGGTTGGCCAGAGCACCGGCTTCGTCCACGTACGAAATCCCTACCTTGACCAGAAGTTGGCGTCCCGGGCCCAGGGAGTCGAAGCTGAGCAGGGCCCGGAGGGCTTTCCCTTGTACGGTGCCTCCCCGCACCCCAGGACCCCTGCCACCGGAAGCCAAGGGGGTGGCAGAGTCGGAGAGGACGAGGGTTCGCAGGGGGCGGGAAAGGGCCAAGGCAAAGAAGACCCGCTGGTCGGGTGCCCAACCTTTGGAAAACCGGTAACCGGTGAGCAGGGTATCGGCAAGAACTTTCAGGCCGGTCGTGACCGGGGCGTCCCAGTTCTGGGCGTAGCCCAGATCCAAAAAGAGGGTCGGCCGGGCTCCCTCGGAAAAGGTGTATCGGTGGAATCCCACGCGGGCCGTGGTGGTGAGCTCTGCCCGGATACCATGATCCAGCAGGTCCACGGCGTAGTAGCCTGGCTGGGCCTCTTCCCGCTGGTGGGAAAAGCGGGAATGGGGCCGATCGAACCGGTCGTGGTAGGGAACGTGAATGGAGATGGGACCAGCCAGGGGCATCAGCAGGATGTCCAACAGGTCGCCGATCCCCGTGCCGCTCAGATGGGTGTGGCTGAAGCCCACCAGGACGGAGTCCTCCCAGTGGTAACCCGACACCCAGTCCCACCCGTTGCGACCCTGGTCGGGGGAGAGCTGGACCATACCGAAGGGGACCGTGGCGCCGGGGTAGACATGCCCATGGCCCCCCGTGCCGATGAAGGGGTCCACGTAACGGGTCAGGGGATGGACCTCCTCGGGCCCGCCCCGGCGCGGGGGCGGGTCCGGGGCCTCGCACCCGGACAGGGGAAGGACCAACACCACGGCCAGGAAGCCGAGCCGCTGCCGGAGGGGCACGGAAGGAGGGAAAGGCCGAACAGCCGTGGCCCGAGGCCCGCCCGGTTCTCCGGCCGGGGAGGGTGGACGGCCCGAAAAGCCCTCTTGGGGGTGGCGACGGAGCATGGGAACGCCTCCCGAAGGGAGAAGGGAGATCACCGCCTCATGCCGACAGCAGGTGGGGCCGCTCCCGGTGCACCTGGGCCACCAGCTCCCCGAAGAGGGAGTTGGCCCAGGCGAACCAGGAGCGGGTGAAGCGGCTGGGGTCGTCTTGGTGAAAGGACTCGTGCATGAAGCCGGTGCCGCCGTGGCACTTTTTCAGCATCGCCAGACAAGATCGGATTTCGTCGTCACGCGTGGCCGTGAGCGCCCGCATGGTGATGGCCAAAGGCCAGATCATCCCCGTTCCCACATGGGGACTGCCCACCCCCTCGGCCGCGCTCCCGCGGAAGAAATACGGGTTCTCCGGACTCAGCACCAAGGCGCGGGTGCGGAGATACAGGGGATCGTGGGGGTCGCAGGCCCCCAGGTAAGGGAGGGAGAGAAGGGAGGGGATGTTGGCGTCGTCCATGTAGAGGCGGTTGCCGAAACCGTCCACCTCGTAGGCCCAGATGGGCCCATGGACAGGGTGCTCCACCACGGCATGGCCGCGAAGGGCCCTTTCCACCTCTACCGCCAGGTCCTCCGCTTCTGCCGCTAGGCTTCGAGCTCGCGCTTGGAGCGGCCGGGGCTCCACGGCGTGCGCCAGAAGCTCCGCCAGCATCCGCAAGGCCCTCACGGCGAAGTGGTTGGAGGGCACCAGGAACGGAAAGACCGTGGCGTCGTCGGATGGGCGGAAAATGGAGACGATGAGGCCGACGGGCCGGATGGGGTTCCCCCACCCGCCCCCCGGCACGGTGTCGGACTGCCAGGCCGTGACCCGCTGGAACTTGTAGGGGCCGGGGCCGTCCTTGCGCTGCTGTTCCCGAAAGGTCCGCACCACCAGGGCCATGGCCTCGAGCCAACGGGAGTCGAAGGGAGAGGAATCTCCCGTTTGCTGCCAGTAGCCGTGGGCCAGCCGGATGGGGTAGCAGAGGGAGTCCACCTCCCATTTCCGCTCGTGGAGCTCCGGCTTCATCTCGGTGAGGTCGCCCTTCCAGGGGCTTTCGCCCGCCTCCTTGTGGAAGGCGTTGGCGTAGGGATCCACCAAGATGCAGTGGGTTTGCCTGTGGATGACCCCCTGGATGAGCTCCTGCAGACGAGGGTCTTCCCCCATCAGAGGGAGATAGGGCCACACCTGGGCCGAGGAGTCCCGGAGCCACATGGCATGGATGTCGCCGGTGATGACGAAGGTGTCCGGGCGGCCGTCGAGGGTACCCAACTCCACGGTGGTGTCCAGGGTGTTGGGGAAACAGTTGGAGAAGAGCCAGGCCAGTTCGGGATCGGCCACATCCCGCGACACCTTGGCGATGAAGGCCTCCACGGCCCCAGACACGAAGCGGCGTTCGCCGGGGGGCGGACGCCGCGACGAGAGATCCTGGGATCCGGAGAGGTCCGGGGGAAGGGGAGGCAACCCCTCCCCCCGCCAGCTCCAGGGGCCGACCTGCCCCGTGGGAGCCCATCCCCCGGCCGTCAGTCCCAGCACCGCCAGCCCTCCCCGTCGCAGGAACTCCCGGCGGGAGGGCGCGGAGGGAGAGGGCATGGCCGCCGACCTCTTACCCGAAAATCTCCTCGACCCCGTGGTAGGCGTCGTGTACGGCTTCGATGGCCGCCTGCACGGCTTCCCGGCTCGGATTCTCCAGGGTCGAGCGGAGCTCCGATACCCGCAGTTCCAGGATCTGTACCGCCCCTTCGAAGTTCCCCTGGAGATCGGCGAGGCGGGCGGGGAGCTGGGCCGCTTTCAGGTTGGGGATCACGGCCGCCATGCTGTCAGCCGCGGCGCGGATCTTCTCCAAGTCATAGGCCGGCCCGTAGTAGTGGTACAGGGCGTACAGCTGCTGGTGGAAGGCCTCCAGCTCGGGCACCACGGGGCGGATGATGCGAACCATTCCTTCGTAGTTCATGTGGAAGGCCTCGGTGAAGGCCAGCATCTGCTCGGCGCTCCCCGCCTCCACCGCCGCCTTGAGCCCCTCGAAGGTGCTCTTCAGGAGGGTTTTCTGCTCGTCCCAACGGGCCTGTTTGTCCTGAAGGATGGAGGGCAGACGGACCGTGTCCAGGGCGGCCATCAGGGGTTCGAAGCGGCTGACCGCTTCCGCGATGGCCGTGTAGTCCTTGGCCGGATAGGCCTCGTGCCACATGGGGTGCATGACGGCGTGGATGGAGTCCAGGAGGGGCACTCGGGCCGCCAATTCTTCCGCAGGAACCTCGGGGGCCGATCCAGGCCGGTCCCCGCACCCCGCCAGGCTCCCCAGGGCCGCCGTAAGAGCAAAGAAGGCTACCTTCCGCCGGTTCATCGCATCTCCTCCTTCGTGAAAAAAGTTCGTGGCAATCGGGGACCGATGTTCGATCCCCACCGGACCCCCTCTCCCTATGCCCCCGACCCCCCTTCCCCGGAGACGATGCGACCGGACAACCATACCCCGGCCTGGACCACGTCTCCCACCCCCGGATCTTCTGCCAGGAGGGCCGGATCGGCGACCATGTCCATGGGGCCGGCCGGCGTTTCGACGGTAATACGGTAGAACTCCCGGCCGGTCACCTGGTTCCGGACCCTCTTGACGTCCAGGGCTCTCCCCACCATCAGAGCGTGGGCCGACGGGGCCTCCCCATGGAGCTGACCGACCATCCCGGCCGGGACGAAGCCGGGGATGCCCAGAGGCTTCAGTTCCGGCTGAGCCTCCCGGAAGGCTTCCTCCGTCTTGTACACGGACAGGTCCAGGGCGAAGGCAGCCAGTTCCACCTCGTGCCGGGTGGTGAGGGTGGCTCCCCGCACATCGGGGAAGTCCGGTGCGTCGAACACCACGGGGTACCCCCCGCCCAGGGCGGGGTGGGATCCTCCCTCCAGGGTCAAGCAGAGGAATCCTCCGTCGTAGGGAGACACCTCGGGCCTTTCCAGGACCGCCTGAATCTCCATGCGGATCCTGGGACCCCCGGCCAGGTGCGGTTGGACGGACTGGAGAGCGCCGCTCCGGTCCACGTAGATCCAAAGCTCCGCTCCCGAGGGATCCGACCAGCGGAGGGTGACACTCTCTTCCCGTACGGAGTGGGGCCTCGCCCCCCGGAGGATCTCCCGAACCTGCTGGAAGCGCTCCTCCGGAGAAGGGGAACCGATGCCGAGGGCCGCAAGGTGATCGGCCACGGGAACCTCCCTTTCCGTGGATGGGAACCCGGGGAGCCCAGGCGGCTCCGGGGCCCCCGTTTCCCTTGGGCGGCGAGGGTTCGGCGAAGCCGGGGAAGGATCTCCCACCCCGGTTCCCCGGCCGCCCCGCCGTTCGCATGTCGCGAAAAAGTGGGCCCAAAGGCCATCTTTGGCCAGGCCCGAGGGGCTTTTCGGTACCCCCGAGGGTGCGCCGGAGAGCTAGGGGGATCCTTCCCCCCTTTGGAGGTCGGCGGCCCTGTGGAGTACCTGCTGGCGCAGGTCCTCTTTGAAGGCCACGATCTTGTCGCGGAGGGCGGGATCCCCTACCGAGAGAATCTGTGCGGCCAGGATGCCGGCGTTCTTGGCTCCGTCCAGGGCCACCGTGGCCACAGGCACTCCGCCGGGCATTTGGAGAATGGAGAGGACCGAATCCCAGCCGTCCAGGGAATGGGAGGACCTGATGGGAACCCCGATCACCGGCAGGGGAGAGATGGACGCCACCATCCCGGGGAGGTGGGCGGCCCCCCCCGCGCCGGCGATGATGACCTGGATTCCCCTTTCGTGGGCCCCCTTGGCAAAGGCGAAGAGCTTGTCGGGGGTACGGTGGGCCGAGACGATGTCCATTTCGTATTCGACGCCGAAGCGGTCCAGGACCTCCGCCGCCTCCCGCATGACCCGGAGGTCGGAATCGGAGCCCATGACGATGCTGACCAGTTTCTTCCTCATGAGACCACCCGGATGAGTTCTTTGACCCGGCGCGCCCGCTCCAGGGCTTCTTCCACGGTGGGGGCAATGACGGTGACGTGGCCCATTTTCCGGAAGGGACGGGTCGTCTTCTTGCCGTACAGATGGATCTTCACCCCTTCCAGGGCCAGGCTTTCGGTGAGCCCCTGGTATCGCACCGGACCTTCGTACCCTTCGGCCCCCAAAAGGTTGATCATAACCGCCGGGAGCTTGAGGTGGGTGCTCCCCAGGGGAAGGCCGAAGATGGCCCTGAGGTGCTGCTCGAACTGCGAGGTGACCACGCTCTCGATGGTATGGTGGCCGCTGTTGTGGGGGCGTGGGGCCATTTCGTTCGCCAGGACCTGCCCCCGCCGATCCACGAAAAACTCCACGGCCAGGAGTCCCTCGATGCGGAGGGCCTCCGCCGCGGAGGCGGCCATTTCCTGGGCTGCCCGGGTCTGGCCTTCCGTGAGGTCCGCAGGGCATACCAGGTGGTCCACCAGGTTCGCCCGGGGGTCGAACACCATTTCCACCACAGGGTAGCAGCGGATTTCTCCATGCCGGTTCCGAGCCGCGGTCACGGCGATCTCTTTGTGGATCTCGACCCGGTCTTCCACCAGGCAAGGACCGTCCAGAAGGTTCGCCAGATCCCCTTCATGGTCCACCACCACCACCCCTCGGCCGTCGTACCCTCCTTTGCGCAGCTTTTGCACAAAGGGAAGGCGAAGTCCTCCGCTCGCCAAGGCCCGGAGCACTTCGTCCCGACCTCCGAAAAGGCGGAAGGAAGGGGAAGGGATTCCCTGACGCCGCAGGAACTCCTTCTGGTGTCCTTTGTCCTGGATCAGCTCGAGCACGGAAGGATCCGGGGCGATGGGGAGTCCTTCGTCGCGAAGCCGCTTCAGCGCCTCTGCGTGGATGCTCTCGATTTCGAAGGTGAGGAAATCCACCGCCTTGCCGAAGCGGTAGACGGCCTCCGGATCCAGACGGCTCCCCTGCTGGAAACCGGTGGCGATGGAGCGGGCAGGACAATGCTCGTCGCCGTCCAGGACGTAGGTGGCGATATCCCATTTGCTGGCGTCCTGGATGAGCATTTTGGCCAGTTGTCCCCCGGCGATGATCCCCAGGCGAAGGTTGGAGGTGACCAGATGTTCCACGGCAGCCCTCAAAGGAGGTTCACAGGAGGGGAATCCGCGAAGGGCTTGGAAAGCCGGAAATGTCGCCCGGCGGCCCTTCCCTTGCAAGGCATGGGTGGTGAAGGGCGCGCCGCGAGGGCCCGCGGCAGCCGTTTCTCGGCTCAGGAGGGCGAAAAGAGGGAGGGCCGGGGCAATCCTCGGCCGGTATCCCTGTGGGAAAGGAAGGTGGAGGCAAGGAGAGGGAAGGGGCTGCCCTTCGGGGTGGGGGAGAGGAGGGACAGCCCATGGGACGTTGTGGTGAGAAGATCTGCCCCCTAGTTTGGCGGCGGTGGAGGGGGCCTGGGTACCCCCTCGGCCGTCGGGGACTCCCCGGACCACGCCAACAGGACACAAGGCTCCGTGACTCCCTTCACCCCCCTGGACTGGTTCTGGGCCGCCGCCTTTCTGGTCCTCATGGTCGGAGGGGCGTTCTTTTTCTACCGCTTGGCCCGGAGAAGCGAATCGGAGTTCTTCCTGGCGGGAAGGCGCCTCCCCTGGTGGCTCCCCGCCTCGTCGGTCTTCAGCACCCATACCGCCACCGACACCCCCATGTGGGTCACGGGGGTGGTCTATGCCCATGGCTTCCGAGGTCTTTGGTATACCTTCTTCACCGCTTGGACAGCCATCGGGGCCTTCGTGAGTGCCCGGATCTTCCGGCGTTCCCTGGCCTACTCCCAGGCGGAGTGGCAGGTCCTGCGCTTCAGCGGCCTGGGCGCGGAACTCCTGCGGGGGTGGCTGGCGGGCTGGCAGGTCTTCATGAACATGTTCATCCTGGGCTGGGTCGGGATGGCCATGGGCAAGGTGGGCCAACTGGTGTTCGGCTGGCCGGTGTGGGTGGGGTTGGTGGTTCCCACCCTGATCACTGCGGCCTACACCCTGGTGGCGGGCTACTGGGGGGTGGTGATGGGGGATTTCCTTCAGGGGATCGTGGCCATCTTCGCCATCGTCCTGGTCTCGGTGGTGGGCATCATGGGCGCGGGGGGGGCTGGGGGGATCACGACGCGGCTGGAGGCCATGGGTGAGGCCTGGCGGCTCGACCCCTTCGCCTTCACCGGTGTCTTCTCGGGAGACTTCCCCGCCGCCTGGTTCGTCACCATGCTGGTCATCGCCGTGCTGGGAGGTTTCGGAATGGGCACCAGCATCGACTGGTACCCCGAAGCCCAGCGGATCCAGTCAGCGGGCTCGGTACGGGATGCGGCCTACGGGATCTGGGCAGGGGGAGCCGTGACCCTGATCCGCAACGGCTTTTGGGCTGCCAGTATCCTGGCGTTCTTCGTCCTAGCTCCCGGCATACCCGCGGCGGCCGACTACGAGCTGGGCTGGTTTCGCCTGGGGTTCGAGCTGCTTCCGGCAGGTCTGGTAGGAGTTTTTTTTGCGGCTATCCTGGCCATTCACTTATCCACCATTTCCAGCCATCTGAATCTCGGCGCCCTTTACTTCACCCGCGACCTCTTTCAGCGTTATGTCAAGCCGGACGCCGACGAAAGGACGTTGGTCTGGGTAGGACGTCTGGCCACGGCGGTGCTCCTCCTGGGGTCCTTCTTCTACGGCATGATGATGGAAGAGATCACCCAGTGGCTGATCTTTGCCCTCTGGCTCATGATGGCGGGCATTTGGTTGCCGAACATCCTTCAGGTCGTGTGGTGGCGTTTCAACGCTTGGGGGTATCTCTCGGCGTGGATGGCCAACCTGGGGATCGCCTGGTTGGTGGTTTGGGTTCTCCCCTCCCTTGGGGTGTTTCCTCCCCTCCCGGACTATCTCCAGTTCTGGCTCCTCATGGCGCTGGGAGCTGCCGTGTTCCTGCCGGCCACCCTCCTCACCCGGCCTGAGCCCATGGACCACCTGGTGCGGTACTATCTGCAGACCCGCCCCCTGGGCTGGTGGGGTCCGGTCCACCGGGAGGCCGTGCGGCGGGGGCTGATCCTTTCCCGGGAAGGGGAGAACGGGAAGGGGGGAAGCGGGGGTGGGGGAGGGCGCCTCGGGCTGGGGGGAGGCGAGGCGGGCCGCCCGGCGGGGGGGGGCCCGGGGCGGCAACCCCTGGTCCGGCGGCGGTGGACGCCCGGAGAGGCTGAGGAGTGGACCCGGGAGGACTGGATGGTCATCGTCCTTTCGCCCTTGGTGATGGCGGCCTACCTTCTGGGGGTGGCCAATCTTCTCCTCCTCAGGCCGGGAGGGATCCTTCTCACCCTGGGGGCGTTGGCGGGAACCGGTCTGATGTACTGGATCATCGATCCCAAGCTCAGGGCTGTCTCCGCGGAATACGAACAGCGGCAAGGCCGGTATCTGGAGGAGCTGGAGCGGGCCATGCGTTGGGAAGAACGGAAGAGGGGAGCCCTGTCGGAGGGGATGCCAGGGCCCTCCGGGGGAGGTGGCACCGGTGGGGGGGGGCCTGAAGATGGATAGGGCCCTGGTCACCGTGGTGGGGATGAGCATCGCCTATGCGGCCTCCCTCCTGGGGCTGGCCTTGGCTTGGTACGGGTGGAAGAAGCGCCGCCGGGGAGAAGGACCATGAAAGGCCCGGTCCTGGCTGTCCTTGCCCGCCCCCTCGGCTTTTTCCTGCAGACAGGGGGCGGCTCCCTTCCCCCCCTTCCCGCCGAGCCCCCCATCCGAGGGCCCTTCTGGACCCTGGTGGTCCCGGCCCTGCTCCTGATCGGCTCGAGCCTGGCCACCTGGGGTCTCTACCGCAAGTTCGCCCGGAGGGAAGGTCCCCGGGGCTGAGGAGGAGGGGGGGCTCCAGGGCTCCCACCCCGGGTGGGGGCCTCGCCGGCAACGGAAGCTGCCAGTCCGCGGAAGAAAAAAAGGCCCCGGGACAACGGGGCCGGGAGCCTCGACAGGCCTGGGGAATAGGGGTACCGGCGAGCGGGAAAGCGGTGCCCCGAGCCTCAGCTTTTCTTCGAAGTCTTCACAAAACCCAGGGAAAGGAGCTGCTCCACCTTCTGGCTCTTGCACTTGGGGCAGCGGACCTTCTTGGTGCCGTGCTCGG
>JAUQOX010000270.1 GCA_030550695.1 Gemmatimonadota bacterium
CTTCGCCCGCCCTTTGGTCACCCTCCTCTCTGCGCCGTGACGCGGTAATAGCCGATGACTTGGTCTGCTCCTCGCCAGGGGTTGGACGTAGAGCCCTGCACCCGCAGGTAATAGGTCCCGGCCGCCAAGCTGGCCGTGATACGGGCGCAGTAGTTGTAGGACGTGGCCTGAGCATCGTCGTTGGAGGCCAGCAGCAGCCCCGCCCCGCTGTACAGCCCCAGGAAGGTATTCGCCTGAGCCGCCATGCCACAGGCGCCCAGCCAGCCTGCCGTGGAGAAGGTGTAGCGGTCGGCTTCAGCCACCTTCACCACAAACCAATCCACGTCTCCCACCACCCCCAGACTGGCGTTGAGATACCCCCCCATTTGCAGGTGGTCCGCGGTGGCGGGCGTATTGTTGGACTCCCGTTCCACCGGCTGACCGATAGCGAAAGAAGCTGCATAGAGCCCCCCGCCGCTGACCCTCACCGCTGTCGGGGTAGCGGTCCCCCCGAGGGCCCCCCAAGCTCGCCCCGCAACTCCGATCCGTCCGTCCCCCCGCTCGTCCATGCCTGCGAAGAGCAGGTATTCGCCATCTTGAAGACGGGAGAACCGGAAGGAGCCATCGGGGTTCGCCCGGACCGTGGCCGTTTCCCGCCCGTCGGCTGCGTTCACGAGGCGCACATACAAGGCCCGGGGCCAGCCTGCACCGGCGGTGAGGCTGGAGAAGGCGTTCACCAACCCTGCCCCGAAGTAGAGGCTCGGTCCGACGGGAACAGCATGGGCGGTGAGCCTCTGCCGTACCTGCTGTGCCGTCAGGCCCGGGTTGGCGGCGAGGAGGAGGGCGGCTACTCCCGACACGTGGGGCGCGGCCATGGAGGTGCCCTGGTGACCGCCCCACACGGACCGAGCCCCCTGGAAGTCCCAGAGGGTGGACATGACTCCTCCCGTGAAATCGAACATGGTGGTTCCACCCGGAGCGGCGATCTCCACCCACGATCCGAAGTTCGAATAGGACGCCAGGTCTCCCCAAGGATCCACAGCCGACACCGCCATGACCTGTGGGTAGGCCGCCGGATAGGTCGGAGTGGAAACCCCGTCATTGCCCGCAGCAGCCACCAGGAGGGCACCGGCCCCCGCCGCCTGCACCACGGCATTCTCCGACAGCACCGAAGGGGTAGGGCTCCCCAAGCTCAAGTTGATCACCTGGGCAGGATAGGGGGCTTGCACCGTGGCCGACCCACTGCCGGTGCTGGCGGGAAGGCCGGCTGCATACAGGATGCCCTGGGCGACTGCCCAGGTCGTTCCCCTCCCGGTGGTGCCCAACACCCGGACCGGCCGGATCCGAATGCGCCAGTTCACCCCCACGCCCCCACCGTTGCCGGCCAAAGCTCCGACCGTACCCGCCACGTGGGTACCGTGGCCGCCATACCGCTGCGGACCCCAAGCGCACCCCAGGGTGGAAAGCCAATGGTACCTCGCTGGAACCGTGGGATCCGGGTCCGGGCCGTCACCGTCTCCGGCATCGCTCACGAATCCTCCGGTGCAGAGCGGGTAGGAAACATCCTCCACGAAGTCATATCCGTCGCGGGTAAGGTTTCCACCCAGATCCCGGTGGTCGAAGCGGATCCCGTCGTCCACCACCGCCACCGTGACGTTCAAACTGCCGGTGGTGATCTCCCAGGCGTCGGGCAATCCGATCATCTCGTAGTGCCAGGCCTGGAAAGGGTAGAGTTCGTCCCCGGACGGCGCGATCCCCATTTCCCCCTCGGGCTCCGGAGGGGGTGGAGGCCCCTGAATCCAGAAATTCGGTTCCACGGCCTTCACCCGGGGGTCACGCCCCAGCGCCGCCGTGACTTCTTCCGAGGAGGCACCCCGCGAAACTCGGATCTTCGCCGCCATGGCCGCCGGGGATACCGCCTGGATTTCGAAACGATCGGCAGCGGGGTGGCTCTGCAGGGCCGCCTCCAACGCCCGGGACACCTGGAGCGATAGGGCTGGCGATCGGTGGGCCGAGGCCCCCAGGGCTGGCGCCCCCAGAGGACCTTCATGGAAGATCACCACCAGTTCTCCCGGCACGGCCTCCCGGGACATAGCGGCCCGTTGCCCGGGCGCGCCGGCCCGCCTCGGCGAGCCCACCCCCTCCCTCACCCCACCGCCGGCCCGTTGGATCGAGCCGGCCCCCGGCGGCGCAAGGTATCCGGAGGTTACCGTCACAGTACCGGCGATCACAGCGTTGGGGAGGGCCGTGGCGGAAAAGGTGGCGGCGGTCAGGCCCGACACCCCGGCGGAGGCTCGCTGCAACCCCGCAGGGATTCCCAACGTCCATGCCGCCCTCACCCGCCCCTGAGCATTGGTGGGCCGGGCCGAGGGGGAGAGGCTCCCTCCCCCTTGGAGGACAGTCCAGGTGACGGTGACCCCAGGGGTAGGGTTCCCGAACCGGTCCGCCACGGAAACGGTGAGGGAGTCCGAAAGGACTTCCATGGCATAACCCGTCTGCCCGTCACCCCCCTCGGCCCGAATGGATGCGGGCGGGCCCGGGACGGCCGTGGCCCGGAAGGCCACCGCGAGATTCCCCAGGGAAGCCCGTACTTCTTGAGCCTCGCCGGCCCGGGTGCCGAGGGTCCACGTCGTGGCCGCCTCTCCCGAAGAGTCGGTGGACACGGCGGCGGCCCCCACCGTTCCCCCGCCGGCCGTCACCGCAAAGGAGACGCTTTTCCCCACCACGGGAGAGCCTCCCGAATCCAGCCCCCGGACCCGAATCGGCATGGCAAGGGGTTCCCCCACCGGGCCGGTCTGTTGGTCGCCGGCCACCGCCGTGAAGGTCTGGGCTACCTGGTCCACCGCGACATCCCTCGTGGCCGAAGCGTTGCCCGATACGGCCCGGATCTGGGCGGCGCCGTTCCCCCGGGCGATGGCCCATCCGGTGGGCCCGATCTCCACCACCTGGGGAGCGCTGGAACTCCAGGTCACCGGGGCCTCCGGCATCGGCTTTCCCCGCTGGTCCAGGACCTGGGCCGTGAATTGGGCCGTCTGGCCCAGGGCTGAAAAGCTGAGGGTCCCTCCGCCGATGGAAAGGCTGGTGGCCACAGGGGGCTCGGTGGCATCCTTACAGCCGCCCAAAAGAAGGAGGGGGCAGAGGCCGAAAAGGGACAGGACAACGAGGGCAGCGGGGCGGGTAACCCTGGGGACGGCGTCGAGGGAGCCCATGGCAAGCCTCCGGGACGGATGGGGAACGCTGAAGCGAAGGCGACGACCGGCGGGAATCGGCCCCTTGCCCATCGGCCCGCGGGAACATCCGCCGCCGTAAAGAGGCCCTTCTCGCCCGGCCGTCGCTTCCGCGGCCTGGGCAAGGATAGCCCCACGGTCTGACAGTCCCCGGGGAGAAGCCCCGAGTCCCTTCCGCCGCCACCCCCGCGGGCCAGCTGGTATCACCAGGCGGCGGCACCGCCGTAGATTACCATTGGCGGTAGCCGTAACTTCCAACTGCCGGATCCCGGCCCCCCAGCCCGGCCCCGTCCATGAGCCGACGCACCCCAGAACGCTCTTTCCCTGTGGTCATCACCCCCACCGGGTGGCGGTTGGTGGGTAGGGCCGCCCAGGGGCTCCTGCTCCCTCCGGAGCCGGGAGACACCCCGTCTTTCTCCCCGGACGACGTCCTCTTCGCCGCTGACTTTACCGTAAGGAGCCGTCGGAAGGGGGAGAACCCCGTGGAGACGGTCCTGGCTGCCCTCAACGAGTGGCTGGCGGATGGGACGGCGACGGGGGGTCCCCTGCTGCCGGACAATCACCTGGAAGAGGGGAGCGGTCGCTACGACCGGATTCGCTGGTCGACGGGGCGCGTCGGGGAGGGTTGGTGGGGGGAACTGACCCGGACCCACCCCCATCCCATGCTCCGGGGAACCCCATGCACAACCCGGGCTCTCCTCTCGGCCCGGGGGACCGCGCTCAAGCTGCGGGTCCACGTTTTGGCCTCGGGAGGACTCCGAGCGGTGGGCGGATACGTGGGGGTAGGTCAAGCCAGGCCGGAGTTCCTGAAG
>JAUQOX010000036.1 GCA_030550695.1 Gemmatimonadota bacterium
AGGGCGGGACCTCCCCCCGCCTCCCCCTCCCACCCTACACTTCCGTCTCTGAAGGCCCCCACGGCCAGCCCCCCTCCCCCCCGAAGCTGGAAAGAGAAGGGGCCCGTCTGGCCCCACGCCGGACCGCTCCCCAGCCCCAACGCCAGCAACGCCACGGCCACCCGACCCCCGGCGCCCATCCCCCCCGCCATCACCCCTCCCCACTCCCGTCATCCCCCCCAGCCGCCGGGGGAGCGCCGTCCGTCGGAGCGGTTCCCTCCAGCCCCTCGAGCCCCCCTCCCCCTCCCAAGGGCAGAGGAACATCTTCTGCCGGCACCTCGGCGATCCGGCTCTCCCACTGACGGATCATGCGGACGAACGCCCGGGCGATCTCCGGATCGAACTCCGTACCGGCTCCGGCCTCGATGAGGCCGAGGATCCTGTCGGTGGGCCAGGCCTCTCGATACGGGCGATCGGTCCTGAGGGCGTCGAACACGTCGCAGACATGGGTGAGATCGCTGGCCCGATGGCAACGTCGGGGATAGTGGAAAGTAGGGTATCCCCCTCCGTTGAGCTTGATGTGATGCTCGTAGGCCACCACCGCGGCCATGTCCAGATGGTGCTCCGTGGCCAGGATCAAACGAGCCCCTTCCACGGTGTGGGCATTCATGATCCTCCGCTCCTCTTCGGAGAGCTTGCCGGGCTTGTTCAGGATTTCCCGAGGGATCCTCACTTTCCCCACATCGTGGAGCAGGCCGGCCACCCCGAAGGCGCGAACCTCCACCGGCCCCATACCCATGTGTTCGGCCAGGGCCATGGTAAGCACCGACACGTTGAGGGCATGGGTGGTGGTGTACTGGTCGAACTGCTTGAGCCGAAGGAGGGGGATCAGGAACGCCTGATCGCCGTGCATGGCCACGGAAAGGGACCGGACGATGGCCTCCGCTTCCACCAGGTGAAGCTCCTGGTGGCTCTGGAGTTCGTCGTGGAGCCAGCGGATGGCGTCCGCTTCCTCCCTCAAGGTGAACGCCAGGGTGGCGGTGGCCACCTGCCCGCTCCCGCCGGCATCATCCCGACCTCGGATCCCCACAAGGCCATACCGGATGTTCGTCGCCGACATCTGCCGGGCCTCGGCGGTATCCATCGGCTGTCCGGTCATCCGCTGAAGGGCCTCTTCCAGAAAGGCCTCCACCTCCTCGCGGCCCACGGGCCCGAGGATTTCCAGACGCTGGATCCCTGCCTGGGAGAAGCGCCCCGCCCAGTCCCAGCTCCTGAGATCCCGCAGCGGCTGATTGGCGTAGATGATCTCGCTTTCCAGGAAAGTGAAGCGGGGCTTGGGGTCCTCTTCCTGCAACAGGAGGAGCCGCTGGTGGGCGGCCTCCACAGCCCGCTCCCGGGCCGGATGGCCCTCTTCGTACAGGCTCAGGGTGGAGATGGCCTGGGCAAGGGAAGTCAGGAACCGGCTGGCGGGGTTCATGGCCCCTCTCCGCTACCCGCCACCCGCACCAGCTGGGGGTCCCTGGAGCGCCGTGCCTCCGCCAGCAGCGGCCTGACCCGCGGGTGCTCCCGCCACCGGTCCCGCAACAGAGCCAGGCCTTCCACCACCTCCGGAGAAGGGGCCGCCAACTTGGGTTTCCCCAGCCAGCTCCTTCCCGTACTGCAAAGCTGGAGCAGCACCTCCAGAACCAGAGGAGACCGGGAGGTGGCCAGGGCCTTGACACCCAACACTTTCAGCTCGGAGGGCCGGGGGGCCAGGAGAATGCGGTTCACCAACACCGGTACCAGGGTTTCGGGAAGGTGTTCCTGAACCTCCAAGAGAGCCATGCGCGCCATTCGCTCGTCGGGGTCGGCCAGACCCACGGCGAGAACCCTATCTCGAACACCCCGTTGCGCAACGGCCAAAGGGAAGGCCTCCCGCCGGACCCGGGGGTCGGGGTGATCCAGGAACGGCAGGGCGGAAAAACCTTCCGGCAGTTGGGGGATCCGCTGGGCCAGGGCGAGAAAGTTCCTGAGGGCATACCAGCGCGGGTCCTGGAGGCGGGCCATGAGGGCGGGCCCCAGCGGGGCTCCCATCTGGGCCAGGAGGTCGAAAACCTTCCGCCGGACGGAACGGGATTCCGAATCCACCAAGGCATCCAGCAGAACGGGAATGGCCTCCGTCCCCATGGGTTCCACGATGCCCCGGAGACTGGTCTCGTCCACATCGGGGCCGGCCAAGAAGCGGCGGAGGTTCGCAGGCCGGGTCAGATGCTCCCGAACCCGGGCCGCCGCCAGGCTGCCCGGCGGAGCCTGCTGGACCAGCTCCAGAAGATAGGCCACGTCTCCCGCCTCCATGAGGTCGGACACCGCCTTGGCCACCGTCGGCCCCCACACGTCCACTTCGAAGCTCATCTGAAGCAGGCGCTTCGCCCCCGGCAGTTCCTCTGCCGGCTGCCCCGCAGCCGGGCCCTGGAGGAGGGGGGCCGCCCGGGCCATGGCGTCGAGGATGAGGGTGTACTGGTCGGGGTTCGGATCCCTCAGCTCCCAATCCTTCAGCAGCTCCTCCACGTGATCCCTCAAGGCCGTATCCGCCTGGTCACGGACCCTCCGGGCTCCTGCTTCCGCATGGGCGGAGAGTTTTCCCAACAGGCGCACCAGCGAGCTCGAAATGGTCTGTTCCGAGGCCTGGGCTGCAGCTTGGAGGATCTTCACCACCGCGTCCACCGCCAGGCTCTGGTTGGCGTCCAGAATGAACTTTCGCCGCTGGGCGAGACTTCCCCCCATGGACACCAGGCGGGCCAGGGTGTCGCCGTCCAGTTCGCGGATGAGGGCCGAAAGCCGTCGCCGGACCACCTCCGCCTCTTCGGTGGCACCCGCCTTCAGCTCTTCGGCAAGTTGGAGGAGGTAACCCACGATCACCTGATCGTAGGCCGCCTCCCGACGGTGCTCACGAATGGAACGCGCCACCACGGACGGGTCGCCGAGGGCGGCTTCCGCGGCGGCCTCGGCCCCGGCCAACGCGGCCCGTGCCAGGCCGATCCAGAGGTGGCTGGCCCGTGCCGGCTCCTGGCCCGTCCCTACGCCCTCCTTGGTCTCCAACTGGTCGTAGCCCAAGGGAAAGAGCTGGACATGCTCCCAAAAGGGAAGCTGGTCGGAAGGCAACAGTCCCAGGGGCCGGCCCTGCCGTTCCGGGTCCTTGGCCAGGACCTCCAGAAGGGATTTCACTTCCGGAACGTCCACCCCCTTGGAAAAGCTCACGGCCCCCAACTGGTGCCCGTGAAGGCGCCGCGCCAGATCCCGGAGAACGGGATGGCGCTGGTCCGTGGCCACCCCTTCGATCACCAACTGGTCTCTGGCGACGCCGATGGCCAAAACCCGCCGGGTCGAGAAGATCTCGGCCAAACGGGCGATGATGTTCTCCGCCACCGGCAAAAGGGAAGGGTGGCCGGGAGGATACATGGCGTGCCGATGGACCCCGATGGAGAACTCCAACAAGAAATCCGAAAGTTCCCTGGAGAGGGCGGCTTCGCTTCGGCCTCCCGCCTGCACAGTCGGGGTCTCGGTCACGGAAATCGGAACGAGGTCGAAAGGATGGAAATCCGGCCGGTGGGAGGGGACCCCCACGGACAAGGAAAGTTAGGAATCCTTTCCCCCCGGCGCGACCCCGGAGGACGGGGGGGAAGGGAGCCTCCCGGCCCCCGCTCACCGCTCCTTGAACAGGCGAAGCAGATCGGCGTTGCTCTTGGTTCTCGCCATCACGGATAGAACTTCCGCCATGGCGTCGGCCGGAGGAAGACCCGCCAGCCGCCGCCTCATGGCCCGGGACAGCTCCAGGGCTTCGGGAGAGAGGAGGAGTTCCTCCCGACGGGTGGAAGAAGCGGCCAGGTCGATGGCCGGAAACAACCGCTTTTCCGCCAGCTCCCGGGAAAGGACGAGTTCGCTGTTTCCCGTGCCTTTGAACTCCTCGAAAATGACCTGGTCCATGCGCGACCCCGTATCCACCAGCGCGGTAGCCACGATGGTGAGGGATCCCCCCCCTTTCCTGGGGTCGATTTTCCGGGCACTGCCCAGGAAACGCTTGGGTTTCTCCAGGGAGTTGGCGTCCAGCCCTCCCGAGAGGGTGCGTCCGGTGCCCTCCTCCACCGTGTTGTGGGCCCGGGCCAAGCGGGTGATGGAGTCCAGGATGATGACCACATCCTGGCCCAGCTCCACCTTCCGGTGGGCCCGAGCCAAGGTCATTTCCGCCACCTGCGTGTGCCGGAGGGCGGGCTGGTCGAAGGATGAGGAGATGACCTCTCCGAAACCGCACGCCTCCATCTCCGTCACCTCTTCGGGGCGCTCGTCCACCAGAAGGATCATCAAGGTGCATTCGGGGTGGTTCCGGACGATCCCCTCCGCTACCGACTGAAGGACGGTGGTCTTCCCTGCCTTGGCCGGTGCCACGATCATGGCCCGTTGCCCTTTGCCCAAGGGACAGAACAGGTCGATGATCCGGTTCGTGGGGTCCGGCTGCCCCCGGATGGTCCTGCCGCACTCCAGGCGAAGGTGTTCGTCGGGGTGTTGCGCAGGGAGTTGGGTAAAGGAAGGCCTCCGGGGAAGCTCCTCGGGGGGGATGCCGTTCACCCGGGCGAGAAACTTCAAGGGGGGGTTCTTCCCGTTCTTGGGCCGGGGGCCCACCTCCCCTTCCAGCTCATCGCCGGTCCGGAGATCGAACTTCTGGATAAGCCGGGCTCCCACGTAGATGTCATCGGGGCTGGGGGTATACGCCGCTTCCCGGCGACGGATGAAGCCCGCCCCGCCCGGCAACACCTCCAGGACGCCGAGGAGTCCGTCGTTGGTCACGTCTCTATCACCTGAGCGGAAATGGGAATGAGGAACCGAACCGGTGCGCGGCCTCGCAACACACCTCCGGGATCTCCGTCCCGGCCGGGCACGCGCTTCTGGCTTTGGAAACCGTCGGGCAGCGCTCCCCAGGAGAACCGGCTGCGCGCTGGCGGAACCCCTGCCTTCCGAACCCCGCAGGGGAGAAACGGCGACTCCGCTTGCCCGGAGGAGATCCCGGGCCCCCTCTTCTGCGATCCGGCCCCGGGGGCCGGTGCATGGAATCTTGCGCGTCGGGGCCCGTTCGTCTACCCCCGATCCCCGCAGGGAGATCTCCTCCCCGACGGCCCCGCACCCCCCGGGGTGAGCTGCCCATCCCAAAACAAGCCTGCAAGGCTGGGGGGCGTGGACCGCCGGGGGCTGCGTTCCGCAACAGAAGATCCCGGTGCGTCCGGAAAAGGCCTGAACGGCCGGCGGGCGTCGGAGGAGCCCCGGGAGGCGTCCGGGGTGGGGCGAGCCCCGCCGCCGCCCGGGGCGAAGTTGGACACCCGGGGTTCCCCGCCTGTCCTCAGAAGAGGACGTCTCCCGAACCGGCGGCCTCCACGGCCGGCCTTTTCCGGGCCAAAACCGGCGCGCATCCCCGTGGGGGTTACCCTGTCCCAAGGTGGCATGATCCCTGCTCTCCAGGGGGTCGAACCCCCACGAGGAGGGACCCCATGAGCGCCCGACGTCTCCTGCTGGCCACCTGCCTTGTGGCGGCTTCCTTTCCCGGATCGGCGCTGGAGGGCCAAGGCGGAGGGGGCCTCGCCCTTCGCATGGGTCTTTTCGAAGGCGCCTCGCTGGGCTTGGCGGCCCGCCACTGGGAAGGGGGATCCGGTTTCTGGAGTATGTGGTCTGCCGACCTTTGGCTGGGACCGGGGTACGCCGCGCCGCACGGCTGGACAACTTCCCGGTTCTCTTGGCGGCCTTGGCGGACCCGGTTCTGGACCACCTGGCACCCCTCCGGTCCGGGGTGGGCCTACGTGGTAAGCTCTCCCTGCTGGCATTGCTGGAGCCCCTGGCGGTGGGACTACGCGCCCTACGGGTCGTGGTGGTGGGATCCGTGGTGGGGGTGGGTCACCGCCCAGCCCGTATGGGGGATCTCCGTGGGCTGGGGTTGGTCGTACTACCGGCGCCCCGCCTTTTTCGACCCTTGGTGGGGACCCACAGGCTTCCTCATCCGTTGGCGCCCGGTATGGGCGTACGATCCTGGCTGGTGGTACCGATACGACCCCTGGTGGGCGGCCCCCGGCGTCTCCCCGACCACCGTGGTGATCCCCGGCCGCCGAACCCTTGTGGTTGCCCTCCCTTCGCTGGGGGGTTCGGGGGTAACCTATAAGGAGCGGCCTCTGGGGAGCCCTTCCACCCCCCGGACGGCGATTCCCCGGGTGCCCGACGTCGTCCCCGCGACGGCCTCGCCTTCCCCGGCGGCACGCCCTGAGCCGTCCTCTCCGGGGAGGGCCGTTCCGGCAGGGGGAGTCTCCTCACCCCAACCCCGCGAGGGTGCGGCACCCGCCACCTCCCGCCCCCCGTCCCCCGAGACGGTCCCCTCCAGACCAAGTACGCCTCCCTCGAGCCCCGGCTCAAGAGGAGTCCAAAACGATCCGCCCTTGCGTCCGTCCGACCGGCTGGCCCCCCCGAGCCGCGCTGGCCAACCGCCCCGGACACCATCGCCCTCCGCCCGTCCCGCTGCCGGGGGAGGGACGGTCCCCGCTCCCAGGGCAGGGACGGTCCCCGCTCCCGGTAGGTCCCCTGTGGTCACACCCCACCGCCCCAGCGACCGCCTCGACGCCCCCCCACCCGAGTCCAGGGCACACGTTCTCCGTCCATCCGACCTCAGGAACTCTTCTCCCCCCTCGGCCGCCACTCCCGGCGCCAGGGTCCCGGCCCCTTCGGCCTCCCGCGGGAATCCGACCCCATCCGGCTCCGCCAGGCCCTCCCTTCCCGCCCCCCGGGCCTCGAGGGGGGCCCCGGCCGAAGCCGTGACACCTCCTCCTCCCGGAGGCCGCCCCTCGGGACCCCCGGCCGGTTCCGGAGGACCTTCAACCGCACCGCCCCCCCCATCGGCGACCCTCCGACGTCCGGGCGGATAACCCAGGGGGGAGGGAGGCCCGGTTCCACCTCTTTCGCCCCGAGGACCGGGGTCGGAAGAGCCCCACCGCCGGAGGGGTTTACGGCGTGAAGACCACTTCTCCCCCCCGGATGACCTCCACCACCAAGGGGAAACCCATCCAGTAAGGGATCTCCCGGGGGTGGCCCACGTCCCAGATCACCAGGTCCGCCCGCTTTCCCACCTCGAGGCTTCCCCGGTCCCCGTCCAGACCCAAGGCCCGGGCCCCATGGAGGGTCGCACCCCGGAAGGCCTCGGCGGGCGTCAGGCCGAAATGGATACAAGCCAGGTTCAAGGCCAAGGGCAGGCAGGCCAGCGGGGAGGAGCCGGGGTTGAGGTCGGTGGCCACGGCCATGGGCACGCCGGCCGCCCGAAAGGCCGCCACGGGAGGCCGGACCGTCTCGCCGAGGACGTGGAAGGCGCCCGGGAGCAGGACCGCTACCGTCCCCGCCCGGGCCATGGCCGCCACCCCTGCCTGGGAGGTATGTTCCAGATGGTCCGCCGTCCGGGCCCCCAGCCGAGCCGCCAGTTCCGCCCCTCCCGTGTCGGAGAGCTGGTCGGCATGGATCCTCAGGGCCAGCCCGAATCGTTTCCCCGCCAGGAGAATCTCTTCGCATTCCTCGGAAGTGAAGGCGATCCGGTCGCAGAAAACGTCCACCGCATCGGCCAGCCCTTCCGCCGCCGCGCGGGGGATCAGGTCCTGGACCACCAGTTCCACATAACCCTTACGGTCTGCTGCGAACTCCGGCGGCAGGACATGGGCCGCCAGGAGCGTGGCCTGGATCTCGGCCAGGCCCTCGGCCCCGAGGCGGCGGGCCACCCTGAGCATCCGGAGTTCGGTGTCCAGGTCCTGCCCGTAGCCGGATTTCACCTCCACGGTGGTGACTCCCCCCTGCCGTAGGGCCCTCAAGCGCCGGAGGGCTCCAAGGAACAGCTCCTCCTCCGAGGCGCCACGGGTGGCTTCCAAGGTCCGGCGGATCCCGCCACCCCGGGCCGCTATCTCCTGGTAACTTGCCCCTCGCAACCGCTCCTCGAACTCGCCGGCCCGATCCCCGGCAAAGACCAGGTGGGTATGGCAATCCACCAGCCCGGGGGTGAGCCAGCGCCCTCCGAGATCGTGGACCTCCCTGGCCAATCGATGGGGGGGGGCCGGCAGGTCCTTCCGGAGGCCCACCCAGGCAATCCGCCCCTGGGAAACGCCCAGTGCCCCGTCCAGGATCTCGCCGAAGCCGGACGCGTCCCGGGCGACGGTGGCCAGGTGCCCGCCCAGCCAGAGACGATCCCAAGGGGGACGGAGGTCGGGGCTTTCGCCGGGTTTCATGGCCCACCCTCAGCCCAGATCCCCAGGGGGCATCGGGATCTTGATGCCGTGGGCTCGGGCCGTCTCCCAGGCCTCCCGGTAGCCGGCGTCCACGTGACGGGCCACCCCGATTCCAGGATCGTTGGTCAGGACCCGCTCGATCCTTTCCCTCATTTCCGGCGTCCCGTCGGCCACCAGAACCTGCCCGGCATGAAGGGCGTTCCCCATCCCGACCCCTCCGCCGTGGTGAAAGGACACCCAACTCGCGCCTGACGCGGTGTTCAACAAGGCATTCAGGATAGGCCAGTCGGCCACGGCGTCGGATCCGTCCCGCATCCCCTCCGTCTCCCGGAAGGGAGAGGCCACCGAACCGGTGTCCAGGTGATCCCTGCCGATGACGACGGGGGCGGAGATCTCTCCCCGGGCTACCAGATCGTTGATGGCCACGCCGAACCGGGCCCGTTCTCCCTGCCCCAGCCAGCAGATTCGGGCCGGCAGCCCCTGGAACCGCACCCGCCGGCGGGCCATGCCGATCCAACGGCGGAGGTGTTCGTCGTGGGGGAACAGTTCCAGGACCAGATCGTCGGTCCGGTGAATGTCGGCAGGATCTCCCGAAAGGGCCACCCACCGGAAGGGCCCCTTGCCTTGGCAGAAGAGGGGACGGATGTAGGCCGGCACAAATCCCGGGTAGGAGAAAGCCTCTTTGAAACCGGCGTCCAGGGCCATTCCCCGCAGGTTGTTGCCGTAATCCACCGCCACCGCTCCCCGCCGGTGCAGGTCCACGATGGCCTCGCAGTGGATGCGCATGGACTCCATGGCCCTGCGGATGTACCCCTCCGGATCGCGCTCCCGTAGACGCGCCGCCTCCTCGACGTCGCAGCCCAGGGGGACATAACCGTGGAGGGGATCGTGAGCCGAGGTCTGATCCGTCACGAGATCAGGAACAAGGCCCCTTCGGCCCACCTCCGGCACCACCTCGGCGCAATTCCCCAACAGTCCCACGGAAAGGGCCTCCCCACGGTCCCGGGCGGCCAAGACCCATTCCAGAGCCTGATCCAGGCTTTCGGTGGCGCGGTCCAGGTACCCCGTGTCCAGGCGGCGGCGGATCCGGGCCGGGTCCACCTCCACCGCGAGAAGGGCCCCCTCGTTGAAGGTGGCGGCCAAGGGCTGGGCGCCTCCCATCCCCCCCAAGCCCCCGGTGAGGACCCACCGGCCCTTCAGGGACCCCCCGAAGTGGGCGCGGGCCATGGCCCCGAAGGTTTCATAGGTCCCCTGCAGAATCCCTTGGGTCCCGATGTAGATCCAGGATCCTGCCGTCATTTGACCGAACATCATCAGGCCCCGCCGTTCCAGCTCGTGGAAGTGCTCCCAAGTGGCCCATCTCCCCACCAGGTTGGCGTTGGCGATGAGAACCCGCGGTGCATGGGGAAACGTCCGAAACACCCCCACCGGTTTCCCGGACTGCACCAGGAGCGTCTCGTCGTTCTCCAGTTCCCGGAGACTCCGGACGATGGCGTGAAAGGCCTCCCAGTTCCGGGCCGCCTTTCCCTTACCTCCATAGACCACCAGTTCGTCGGGCTTTTCCGCCACGTCAGGGTCCAGATTGTTCATGAGCATGCGGAGGGCCGCTTCCTGCGTCCAACCCCGACAGGAGATCTCTCTCCCCCGGGGGGCCCTGATCGTTCCCGGACTGGCATCCCTCATAGACCTTTTCTCCTCATGGGTTGCGGAACACCTGGGCAAACACCCCGCTCCTCACCATGTCCGCCAGTTTCTCCAGATCCGGCGCCAGCACCCGGTCTCCCTCCAAGGGGGGGATCCGGCTCCGGAGGCGTAAGAACGCCTCTTCCACCCCCCTGCCGGCACGCAGGGGGCGGAGCAACTCCAAGGCCTGGGCGGAGCACAACAGCTCCGCCGCCAGGACATACTCCAGGCACGCCACGGACCGCCGCAACTTGCGAGCCGCCAGCAGCCCCATGGAAACGTGGTCCTCCTGATTGGCACTGGTGGGTACGGAATCCACACTGGCCGGATGGGCCAGGAGGCGCATTTCGGCCACCAGATCCACCACGGCCACCTGGACCATCATCAGGCCGCTTTCCAGCCCGGGGCGTCGGGCCAGGAAGGGAGGATGCCCCGAAAGATCCGGATTCAGCAAACGCTCCAACCGCCGCTCACTGATGGCCGCCAGATCCGCCAGGGCGATGGCCACGAGGTCCAGAGCCTGGGCCACGATCTGGGCGTGGAAATTCCCGGCACTGAGCAGGATGCCGGCCTCAGGCAGCACCAGAGGGTTGTCCGTGGTGCTGTTGGCCTCTGTTTCCAGGACCTTGCGGGCGTAGGCCAGGGCCTGGCGTGCGGCACCGTGCACCTGCGGCATGCAACGGAGGCAGTAGGCGTCCTGCACCCGAGGATCTCCGTGCCGATGCGATTCCCGGATTTCGGAGCCCTGGAGCAGAGCCCAAAGGCGTCCGGCACTTTCCGCCTGCCCCCAATGGGGTCGCACCTTATGGGCTTCCGGGCGGAAGGGATCCGGCGTGCCCCGGAGCCCCTCCAGGGACATGGCACCGGCCACCTCGGCCGTCTCCAAGGCCTGCTCGGCCCGCAGGAAGGCGAGAATCCCCACGGCCGTGGTGGCTTGGGTCCCGTTGATGAGGGCCAGCCCCTCCTTCTCCTCCAGCTCCAAGGCCTCCAGACCCCTCTCCTCCAAAGCCCGGGCCGCAGGAACGATCTCCCCCTCCCGTTCCACCTCCCCCTCCCCCATGAGGGCCAGGGCCATTCTGGCCAAGGGCGCCAGGTCCCCGCTGGCGCCCACCGAGCCCAGCTCCGGGATGATGGGGTGGATCCCGGCGTTCAACAGATCCAGGAGCCGTTCCACCACCACGACCCTGCAGCCCGAATGACCCCGGGCAAGGGTGTTGGCCCTGAGGAGCATGATGGCCCGGACCTCTTCGGAGGAAAGGGGCGCCCCCACCCCCACGCAGTGGCTCCGCACCAGGTTCCGTTGGAGCAGTCTCCGCTCTTCGGGGGGGATCACCACCTCCGCCAGCCGCCCGAACCCCGTGGAGATCCCGTACACAGGCGCTTCCCCCCGGGCCATCCGATCCACCAGGGCCCTGGAATCTGCCACGGCCTTACGGGCTTCCGGGGCCAAGCGGACCCGGACTTCCCGGGAACGGGCCACCCATGCCACCTCCTCCAGAGTCAGCGACTCGCCATCCAGCCACAGCTCTCCGTTTGCCGAGCTGTTGTCGAACGATTCCATTCCGTCCCCTCCGTCTGGCTTTCCCTCCCCGACCTTCGCTAAGATAAGGGGGTCGGTAGCCGCCCGCTCCCCCTGGCATGGGAAGACCTTCTTCTCCGGTCCCGGGGTCGTTTTTGCTTCCTTTCATCGCCCTAGGGCGTGTCGAGACCGGTGGACCTGGTCGAGGGGGAGTGCATGGGTGGCTTCGGAATGAGGATCTGCCCGGGCAACTTGGAACGCTGGAGAGGATGGAATGAGACTGCAGGATGCGGTGGGCCCCCTAGTGCTGATCTATCTCCTGCAAGGCTGCGGTGGTGAGGCTCCCGTCCCCGCCCAAAGCTGGGGCCCCTCGCCGGAGACCCCGGTTTTGTCGGAGGCCCCGCCGCCTTTCTCCCTGTCGGAGGAGCAGGCGAAGGGGAAGGTGGTCTATGAGACGGTCTGCTGGTCCTGCCACGGGTCTGCCGGACGGGGCGACGGACCTGCCGTCCAGGCCGGCTCGGTGACCCGTCCCCGAGATTTCCAGGCCTCCCCTGTCTCCTCAGCCGAGGTCCGTCGGATGGAAGCGGCTTTCCGGGCCACCACCTCCTCCCTCGACCCCAATCATCCCCACATGGCCAACGTCCTGGGGCTCATGGACGAAGAAGCCTTTGTAGCGGCTTTGGCCTATCTGCCGGCCCTCAGCTACCCCCCTGAGATTCCGGGGAGCGCGGTGGCGGGGCACACCACCTACGTACTCCGTTGCCAGGGGTGCCACGGTGCATCGGGCAAGGGCGACGGGCCCGCGGCGGCGACCCTGCATGTCCGGCCCGCAGATTTCACCCAGGACACCCTCCTGGCCAGCCGGAACTTCCAGGGCGCCTTCGAGAAGATCCGTCAAGGCGGCGGCGGGGTCCACGGGTCCTCCATGCCCGCGTGGGGGGTGATGCTGAAAGATGGCGACGTCTGGGATCTGGTGGCCTACATCGGCACCTTCCAACCCGGCGTCTTCTCGCCTCCCCCCGGGGGAAGCCGCTGAACCTTCCCGCCTCCCGGTCCCGGAAGGAGTGCGGCTAAGCCCTTCCCAACACTCTCCATTTCGGAGGGTCGGGCCATGGAACCAGCCCCCGTAGACGTTTCCCGCACCGTGGGGCTGGTGTCGGCCCTGCTCCTCCTGGCGGCGGCTGTCCACACCGCGGCCAAGAGGACGCGTTTTCCCGTCACGGTGGTCCTGGTGTTGGTGGGGGTGCTCCTGGCCCAGCTGGGGAGGCTCGGGGTCCCTTTTCTGACGGCCTTGGGGGACGTGCGGCTACCCCCCGAGGTGGTCATCTTCGTTTTCTTGCCGGTCCTGGTCTTCGAGTCGGCCCTGAACATGGAGGCTCGGGCCCTTCGGGAGAACCTGGCGCCCGTCTTGACCCTGGCCGTCCCCGGTTTGGTCCTCTCCACAGCCTTGAGCGGCGCCCTTCTGGCCTGGGCCACCGGGATGTCCTGGCCCAGCGCCCTCCTCCTCGGTTCCATGCTCAGCGCCACCGACCCCGTCGGTGTCGTGGCCCTGTTCCGTCAGCTGGGAGCCCCCCGGCGGCTGGCCGTCTTGGTGGAGGGGGAGAGCTTGTTCAACGACGCCACCTCCATCGTGGTGGCGCGAATCCTCCAGTCCATGGTCCTCGTGGGCGCGGTGTCCGCCCAGACCGTTCTGGAAGGGGCTTTGGAGTTCTTCGCGGTCTTTGCCGGGGGGTTGGCGGCCGGCTGGATTTTCGCGGTTCTGGTGGGCCAGCTCATGGGCAGGGTCGAGGGGGACAGTTTCGTGGAAATCAGCTTGACGGCGGTCCTGGCCTACTTCGCCTTTCTGGTTGCGGAAGAATTCCTGGGCGTTTCGGGGGTCATGGCCACCGTGGCGGCGGGGATGCTCATCGGAGGGTGGGGGAAAGCCAAGATCTCGCCCTCCGTCACGGAACGGATGGAGCATTTTTGGGATTACGCGGGGCAGGCCGCCAATGCCCTGGTGTTTCTGCTGGTGGGGCTCACCATGGATCTCACCCATTTGTGGGAGAGCTGGCACGTCCTGGTGGTGGCCATCCTGGCCATGCTCTTCTCCCGGGCGCTGGTGGTCTACGGCTTGGTTCCCCTGGTGGGCAGGCTTCCCGGCACCGACCCCGTAGACCGCCGCTACCAGACGGTGATCTTTTGGGGTGGGCTCCGGGGGGCCATCGCCTTGGCCATCGCCCTTCAGCTCCCCGAAGGGCTGCCCGGAAGGGACCTTATGGTCACCACCGTCACCGGGGCGGTTCTGTTCACGCTCTTGGTGCCCGGACTCACCATGGGGTGGCTGGTCCGGTTCCTTGGCTTGGATGTGCCCCCCCTTGCCGACCGCTTGGCCCGCCTGGAGGGGCTGATCTCGGCCAAAAGACGAACCCTGGAACAGGTTCCTGAACTCCAGGAGGGGGGGCTCTTTTCCCCGCGCATCGCCCGTTCCCTGGAAGAGAGGTGCGGCCGGGATCTGGAACACCTCCACCGGGAGTTGGAAGCCCTGCGGGAGAAGGAGTTGGATCTGGACGAGGAACGCCGCCTCCTCCACCTCCGGTGTTTCGCTGAAGAGAAGAGTCTTTACCACGACATGTTCGTAAAGGGCCACCTTTCGGAGGGGGCCTACCGGAGCCTGAACCATTCCCTCGAACTTCAGACGGAGAGCCTCCGCCACCACGGGCGGCTGCCCCAATACACCCTACACCCCCCTTCCGGGACCTGGTGGGAGGGGGTGTTCCTCCGGAGCCTTCACCATCTGAGGAGCGCCGGCCCCATCCTGGAGCGCCTCCGGGCCGGCAGGGTCTCGCGGGATTACGAGGTGGCCTGGGCCCGATTCCGGGCCAGCGGGAAAGTCCTGGCCAACCTGGATCGCCTGGCTACGGCCGACGCCATTCGGCCCAAAGTGGCCGAGGAGGTCCGGGCCTTCTACCAGTACTGGCACGAAAACGCCCGGGCCCGCATGGACGAGCACGCCGAGCAGTTCCCCGAGTTCGCGGGAGCTATGCAGGAGCGCCTGGCCGAGCGCATGGTCCTCCACGCTGAACGGGAGGCCATCGAGGAGAAGGCCACAGCCGGGAGTATCCCGCCGGGGGTGGCGGAAACCATGCTGGAGGAGATGGCCCTGGCCCTGAGGAAGCTCCGCACCGGCGAGCTGGCCAAGCTCAGGGTGGACCCCTCCGAACTGCTCCGGAAGGTGCCTTTCTTCCAGGATCTCCCTCCTGGGGAGTTCGGCGCCGTGGCGGAGCGCTTGAGACCACGGACGGTGCCTGCCGGAGAGGTGATCCTCCGCCAGGGGGAGGAGGGAGACTCCCTGTTCCTGGTGGCCCGGGGGGTGGTAAGGGTGTACCGCGACGAGGAATGGGGGCGCCGGGATCTTGCCACCCTTTTGGCGGGGGACTTTTTCGGGGAGATGGCCCTGCTCCGAGGTGGACCCCGTTCCGCGACCTGCCGCGCCGTGACCCCATGCGCCCTCTACGAGCTCCGGCGCCAGGACATCCAGGCCCTGGCCCCCCGGGTACCCCGGCTCCTGGAAACCCTCCAAGAGGCGGATCGGCGGAGGCGGGCGGAACTCGCCGGTGACCCCTTTTCGGTGCGCCGCCCCTCCGGGAATTGAAGGCCACCGCCCCCGGGGGGAGGGCCGGGGCGGACCTGTCGGGAAACCACCGCTCCCGCCCCCCTCACCGCGGAGCCCGGAGGGATCCTTGCCGATCCTGCGGCAGGTTCAGCCCCGTCACCGTTCCCTGGCGGGTTCGCGTTTGCTTTCCCCCGGAGGCAACGGGGGATAGATTGTTGTTTTCGCCGAACGTTCCCTCCCCACGCCAGCACATCGGAGCCCTTCAGGTTATGGACCAAGACCCCACACTGACGTGGCCTGCGGTAGAACGCCGTTCCGGGGTGGACCGGCGGTCCGGGGCAGACCGCCGCTCGGGGTTGGACCGGCGGAGCGGGTTCGGCCGTCGCGTCATGAACCGCCGGCAGGCCGGGTTGAAAGTGGATGTGGAGCTTCGGAGGGGAGACCGGCGGAGCGGCGTGCCGCGACGGAGCGGAACGGACCGGCGGGCAGGAACGGATCGGAGGAGCGGCCGGGACCGCCGGTCCCACCCCGGCACCAGCCCCCCCGAGGGCTGACCCACCTCCCCGGTCCCCTCCCTACAGCCTGGCCAGGCCAACGGTTTCGCCGGACGCCGGTGGGGTTCCGGTGGGGGGCGGGACTCGGCACAGGTGGAGTCCCCCGAGGGGCGCGATCCTCCCTACCCCTGGAGAACCTCAATGCTCGGGGGGCACGCCCTTGTGTCCGTAGCAGAGGATCCCGCTCCTCCCCTCCTTCCGCACCAGGCGGAATTCCAGATCCACCTCCATTCCGGGGCGGACCGTCCCGGGATCGCAATCCACCACCTGCGTCAACAGGCGCCCTCCCTCCGGGGTTTCCACGACAGCCATGGCATAAGGGGCCTCGTTGAGGAACTCCTCCGGCGGCACATGGATGACCGTGGAGGTGAGCACCCGGCCCTTGGGGGTCAGGCGAAGCGTCTCCCAGTTCCGCCCCCGACAAGCGGGGCATACCCTCCGGGGGGGGTAGGCGACACGACCACAGTTGAGGCAGCGGGACGCCTCCAGGCGGTAACGAGCAGGGATTTCCCGATGGTAACGGGGGCTGGGCATGGTCATACTCCCTGGAAGATGTGAACGACGGAACTGGCTCCGGATCCCCCCATGTTCTGGGTCAGCCCGATGCGGGCTCCTTCGACCTGGAGCTCCCCGGCCTCGCCCCGGAGCTGCTCCGCGATGAACACGGCCTGAGCCACCCCGGTGGCCCCCACCGGGTGCCCTTTGGCTTTGAGGCCACCGCTCACGTTCACCGGAATTTTCCCTCCCAGGTCCGTCAGTCCCACCCGGGCCGCCTCCCCCCCTTTGCCCCTCTCCACAAAGCCCAACGCCTCGTAGCAGCAGATCTCCGCGATGGCGAAACAATCGTGCACCTCGGCCACATGGATGTCCTGGGGCCCGAGCCCGGCCATGCGGTAGGCCCGTTCGGCCGAGAGGGCCACCACATCCAGGTCCGCGAGATCGGCACGATCGGCCAGAGCCAGGCTGGAGGTGGCCGCCCCGCTGGCCAAGATCTTGACCGGCCGCCCCTTGAACTCCTTGGCCCGCTCCAGGGGACAGAGGAGCACCGCAGCGGCCCCATCCGTCACCGGGGAGCAGTGGAGCATCCGGAGAGGCTCGGCTACCATGGTGGACCCCATGACCTCCTCCAGGGTCACCGGGCGCCGGAACTGGGCCCGGGGGTTCTTGGCCCCGTTCCGGTGGGCCTTGACCGACACCCAAGCCAGATCTTCCTCCGTTGTCCCGTATTTGGCCATGTG